>JACJXH010000006.1 GCA_020636745.1 Lentimicrobiaceae bacterium
CCCGAAAAATTGGATTCAATTACACGTGAAAAAATACAGTCTGTTAAAGGCTTTATAGTGCATGTGTACTTTGATGAAAAGATGGATTTTGAAAGCTATCTGAAAAAACTATCTGCACTTAGAGAAAATTACTACTCCGTTCGGAATGAATACTCCCTTAATAAATTTAACGAGCCAAATTATGAAGATTTAGATTCAGAGAAACTTAGAGAAGTACAAAATCTTTTTCCTATGAGAATTAGAGAGATTAACAAAACAGAATATGAAAAAATAAGAAAATACGCCCTGTAACACGGTACATATTGCAGGGCGGGGTTTGGTGGTACGCCAACTGCGTCCCGATAGCTATCGGGACTCGCATCGCAGTTCCGTGTCCTTCGGACAGGAACGCTCTCCGAAATCCGCCCCGACAACATGTACCAACCGTTAGGCTTCATGCAAAAAGACCACTGCAAATATTGGTAATTGTACCGTAATTTGTATTTTTGGTACAAATAAAAAGAATATGGGACAAAATGCACCACATTATCAACTTGAAAAACTTCCACCATTGAGAGAAAAGGTGGAAACCATTGAGATTCTTAGACAAACGAATAAATCCACTGCTGCATTGGCTGAATTGAAAGGGATTGCAAAGACAATTCCTAATCAAGCAATGTTGATTAATGCAATAGTTTTACAGGAAGCAAAAGACAGTTCGGAGATTGAAAATATTATAACAACCCAAGATGAGCTTTATAAAGCATTGACTATTAATAAAACTCACATATCTCCAGAGACTAAGGAAGTTGTAAATTATCGTAAAGCGATATTTCAAGGATATGACCTTGCGAAAAAACAAGGATTTCTGAGAGTTAACGACATTGTGAGTATTCAACAGGAACTAGTTGATAATACTGCTGGGATTAGAAGTACACCAGGAACCGTTTTGAAAAATGATACAACAGGAGAAATTGTTTATACTCCACCTCAAGACAAAGCGGAAATACTTGACTTATTAACAAATTTTATTAACCATTTTAATCAACAGGATGAATTGTCTCCATTGATAAACTTGGCAATATTGCATTATCAGTTTGAAAGCATTCACCCATTTTATGACGGAAACGGGAGAACTGGTCGGATTTTAAATATTATGTATCTGATAATTAATGAATTAATTGATGTCCCAATTTTATATTTGAGTTCCTATATAATTGCTAATAAACCAGAATACTATCGACTTTTAAATCAGACTAATCGGAAAGGGAAATGGGAAGAATGGATAATGTTTATGCTTAAAGCAGTTGAAAGTACTTCAAAAGACACAATCACTAAGATTACGAATATCAAAAACCAACTTGATTCGACGATAATTAAGGTTCAGGAAAAGGCACCGAAAGTATATAGAAAAGAATTGGTTGAATTACTTTTTGAGCAACCATATTCAAAAATTGAATTTGTGGTAAATAAGATTGGAGTGGAAAGAAAAGCAGCTTCTCGATATTTAAAAGAACTTGAAGATATCGGAATTGTTGAATCTCAAAAAGTGGGGCGAGAGACTTTGTATATAAATAAAGAATTGATTGAAATACTGAAACAATAATGCACGAAAGCCTAACACGCAATATACGTAAGCCGTTGGATGTGGTTAATTAAGACTTTTGTACTTTTACTCAAAATTGTTACAGTTTGATAAGTCAGAGCCTTGAAATCCCGGCCTCCGCATATTGCCATCGTTAGCATTAATTAAAAAAAGCAGAAATATGAGACAAATTTTATTAACGGGACTGACTTTACTAATAATACTAATCTTTGCAAATTGTTCTGGTTATAAAAAACTGAATAAGGCATTGGCAAATCCAGAAAGTGTTACAAAATTAAATATCAAATACGCACGACTTGATAGTATACCAAAGAAAATTGGAAATTTGACCAATCTTAAAACACTATATTTATTCAAAAACAATTTAACTGAAATACCTGAAGAAATTGGAAATCTAAAGAATTTAGAAACGCTTGTAATTAGTAGCAATCGACTTGTTAAAATACCTGCTTCAATTGGACAATTAACCAAATTGAAAAAACTATCCCTAAAACATAATAAAATAAAACAATTACCCAACGAAATTGGAAATTTGACAGCCTTGGAAGAATTGTATATTGAATATAATGAATTAGAAGCTATTCCCAAAAGCATTGGTAACCTTAAAAATTTAAAATTCCTTAACATTAATGACAATAAATTGAGTAAGATTCCAAATGAAATCGGATATCTGGAGAACTTAAGGTTTTTTGTAATAGGAAAAAATAGTCTCACATCCTTGCCTGATGAAATAGGTAATTTAACAAGTCTTATAGAGTTAAATGTTGCCTTTTGTGGACCAATGGTCAAAATTCCAGAAACAATAAGATATTGCAAAAGTTTAGAATTTCTGTATATTGATAAATCATTACTTTTACCGTATTCAATAAATAGCGTCAATCCGAGATTACAGGTAGTAATAAAGGAAAAAGGAGAACTAAATTAATGCTAACAAATAGGAATATGAACGGCGCGTAGACCCTGTTCCGCCTAAGCGGAAGCCCGGCGAATATGAGCTTCGCTGAGCTTGTCCTTCGTCCCCGGTACCCGGTTGAACTACATTCGACAGCCTGTTCAATCCCGAAGGTTCGGGATAAAACCTGATTTCTTTCTCATATCTAGAATTTTTATGGTTAATAATTCTTGAATAACGGAAAGGATCGGGTATTTTTGATGAAGCTATTGCGCGCAGACGGGATTTAGTTCAACAAAGGCTATACGCTATCGGGCGCATGCTTGCAAGGGAAAAGATTGTACATTTATAGAGAAGTATGGTGGCCGTAAAAGGATATTTTTAGAAGTTCACCACTGCTTTACTTCAGTCATCAGCATTAAGTTATTATGAGTCCCGTTTGAATGTGCCATTTAGTAAGAAGAACAAATGAAAACGACAACTTTTCTATTGGCCTTTTTTGTATCAACTGCATTGTTATTTGCGCAGCATAGTCATGAAGGCTATGAAATGCTTATTCGAAAAGCTGACTCCCTCTACCGGGCAAAAGACTTTAAGAGCTCAGCTTATGCGTTTTCTGATGCGTTTAGTATGCCTGATGCTAAAATAACGATCAATCATCGATATAATGCCGCATGTTCATATGCACTGGCCAACAACGCTGATAGCGCGTTTGCTCATTTGAATCATATTGCTGCCTGCATGAACTACTCCAGATATGCACATGTAAAGACTGATCCGGATTTAAAATCATTATACACTGATAGCAGATGGAAACCCCTTATAGAATTGGTTAAAATTAACAGGGAAAAGGAATATGCTCAACTTGACTTTATTACTTTGAATGGGTTTAAGGTTGACGTATATGTAAGTGGCATGAAAAATAATCAAGCGAATAAGCCGGTTGTTGTATTTGAAAATGGGATGGCCGACACATACGATAGATGGAAAACCATCATGGATGAAGTTTCCCTGACAAACGTTGTTTTTGCATATAACCGTCCCAGGATTGGTGAGTCAGAAGACGACGCTCTTCCACCAACAACAGAACATATTGTGAGCAATTTGCGAAAAATGCTGTTGGAAAAGGGGTTGAAACCTCCTTATCTACTGGTGTCACATTCTTTTGGTGGTGCATATATAAGAAGCTATGCTTCGCAGTACCCCGATGAAATTGCAGGTCTAATCTTTATTGATCCGGTTGATTTTACAAAAAAGGCAGGGATGGGTGAGTTGCCATATTTAGAAATGGGATTTACAAAGCATCAGATTGATTCTGTTTTTGGGAAACCCAATAAAGATTTTCATGAAAAGCTCTATGCCGAAATGCCAAAGTACTACGTGGAAGAAGTGAAAATATCAGTACAATTAACGCAAAGTGAATTCAATGAGTGTGACCACAATCCATTGCCCGACGTGCCGGTGCATTTTCTTATGGCTGGTGGTTATACAGCATATGGCAACGATAATTCACCGCTGGTTTGTGATTGGGAGAAATTGTTTAGAGTGAGTGAGAACCTTAAAATGAAACGCTATCTCCAGTTGCTGTATCCGTTGAAGTACGGAAGGTTGTTTTATAGTTCAAAATCAAGTCATTATATGCAAACCGATGAGCCTGATTTAGTGCTCTCAAGCATAAAATTGGCTTTAAATGATTATGATAAAATCAAAAGCGAGCTCAATTCCAACCCATGATAAATCATTCTCTGTTTGGCCTCTATCGCTGGCAATAAGCCCCGGCTGGCTTCTTATTTTCAGGCTTTATACCTGGTGGCAGTGGTAAACAGGTTTTAAGAGAATAAAGATTCCGTTTTACCGAAACTTTGATAAATCAGCTGCTCATTTCGCACCACCATGCAGTAAGAATGGATAACAAACCCATGATTGAACAGCTAAGGCAAGCGGTGCAGCCATCGGCAGGCGCGCAGCTTACCGATTGAAGGAAACCTGAATGTTAATTATGCTCTGAAACCGGTGAATGAGTTTAACCAGCATGCTGTGGCCTGATAAACAAACGAAGGAAAACGGGCAAAAGATACCGGCCTGCATTGTGCAGGCTGTATTTTCAATTCTGACCTTTTAAATCATTTACCGTTAGCACTCACTGAATGATGCGTCTTTGTCGTTTAACAGTGTTTTATCGATAATTTCCGTCGATATTCCCATTTAGTTTAATTTAGCAGAAGCGTTATGGTGCCTGGCCTTCTTGAGCAGAATCGGGAGGAAGGTATGATTGCGGCAGCATTGAAATAAGAATTAATAGATGAATCAATCCAACACTTTTTTATGAAACAACCTTTGGTTATGCCACTGTCTGACAATGATGACAGGGAATTTCAGGAATTAATTGCGTTTTTTGATGAAACACTGGGTTTTTGCCCCAATAGTGTAAAAACAATGTATCACAGGCCCCGCATAGCTTATGCTTTTATTGAACTGAATAAAGCAGTAATGGAGAACAGAGGGGAGGTTAGCAGTGCATTGAAACGGATGGTTGGTTATATCTGCAGCCACACAGCGGGTTGCCGTTACTGTCAGGCGCACACTATCAGAGCGGCTGAGCGCTACGGAGCCGAACAGGAAAAAATGGAAAATATATGGGAGTTTCAAACACACCCGGCTTTTTCGGAGAAGGAAAGAGCTGCTCTTGCGTTTGCATTTCAGGCATCTACAGTGCCCAATTCGGTTGATGATGCCGTGGCCGAAAAACTGAGAATGCACTGGAGTGAAGGCGATATTGTTGAGATTACCGGTGTGATTGCCCTGTTTGGTTATTTAAACAGATGGAACGATTCAATGGGAACTGCCATTGAAGATGGTGCCATTGAATCGGGTGAGAAATTTTTGAAAGTGCGCGGATGGGAGCCGGGCAAACACCAATATTCTCCTTCAAAGTGAGTTGCATTGCCAGGGTAAGTTGAACGGACAGGAAGATATTGTTGTTATCAAACAAAATGTTGGTGACATGGTTTATGCGGTGGCAAAATGCCTGTAACTTTGGCTGGCAATGGAATCAGCACTCAACTGAAAACTTATATGAGACAGCAGATACTTCAAATTTTGGTTTTTATTCTCCTTCCCTTCACGTTATTCGGGCAACTGAACCATGCCGACACTGTAAGGGTTTTTTACCTGGGCGGCCAATCAAATATGGATGGTTACGGGTACAATGCCGATTTGCCTGATTCATTGAAGGGAGGTTATGACAATGTGTGGATTTTTCATGGCAACGCTGTTGCAGATAATGAAAAGGGCGGTGGACTGGGGAAATGGGAAAATCTGAAGGCCGGCCATGGAACCGGTTTTTATGCTGATGCCTCCGTCAATTATTTGTCAGATAGATTTGGAATAGAATTGTCATTTGCCAAACATCTGCAGAAGTTATATCCGGGTGAAAAGATAGCGTTGATAAAGTATTCGAGATCAGGCTCGTCCATCGACAGTTCTGCCGCCCGATGGTTTGGCAGTTGGGAAGCTGATTTCAAAGGTGGGCAAGGTGTCAATCAATACGATCATTTCCTGTCAACCATCAGGCATGCTTCTGATACCCGTGATATTGACGGCGACGGCATCAACGACTATTTTAAGCCTTGTGGCATTATCTGGATGCAGGGCGAAAGCGATGCGCTTGACGAAGCCGTGGCCCTTCGCTATCATGCCAATCTGAAGCGGCTGATGGATTTAATCAGGGCTGCTTTGCGCGAAGATAATGTGCCGGTAGTTATTGGCAAAATATCTGATTCGGGCGATGATAAAGATGGCAAGGTGTGGGATTTTGGCGAGCTGGTGCAGTATGCTCAGGAGAAATATGCCATCACCGATAAGCGGGCCGCCATTGTAAGAAGTACGCAGAATTACAAGTACAGCGATCCGTATCATTACAACAGCGCTGGCTACATCGATTTGGGCATCAGATTTGCCGAGGCTGTTTATCGGTTAAATAAGAAATAGGGGCTTCCTCCTTTGGCCATAAACAGGCGGATGCCTGAAGCGATAGTTCAGTAAAAAAAGCAGACGAAAAAAGCGGTTTGACGACTGAATCAGCCTGTTTTAATCCCTGTGCCTTTCAATCTCGCGGCGGGTATCTTTGGTTTTTAAAGTTTCACGTTTATCGTAAAGCTTCTTTCCTTTGGCAATGGCGATTTTCATTTTGGCAAGCCCTTTTTCGTCGATAAAAAGCAGGGTGGGAATAATGGTGAGGCCTTTTTCGCTGGTTTTGGTGATGATTTTGCGTAACTCGCGGCGGGTAAGCAGCAGTTTGCGGTCGCGCTTGGGCTCATGATTGGCATAAGTGCCGAATTTATACTCGCTGATGTGCATGTTTTTTACAAACAGCTCATTTTTTTCAAAAGCGCAATAGGAGTCAGTAAGGTTAGCTTTGCCTTCTCTCACCGATTTGATTTCGGTTCCGGTAAGCACAATGCCGGCTGTGAATTCTTCCGTAAGGAAGTATTCAAAACCTGCTTTCTTATTTTTTATAGCGATTCCAGTGGCCATTTTTAGCTTATTCTTGCTGCAAAGGTAGCGAATTTGCGGTTATCAGTTATGGTTCAGGTATTCATTATCATCAGAAGTCATGTACAGCCGCCTGAATACCTGCGTGCTGTTTTGTTTTGAAAACCGTATGTTTTGAATTGGAAGGGTAATGTTTTACTTTTACTTCCCGATTTCAGAAGAATGATTGATGATCGTAAATGTGTTCTGCTATGAAAATGAAACTTCGCTATGTAGTGACTTTTATTCTGCTTTCGGTGCTTACCGGAAGTGCCATGTATATCAATTCGTTGTTGCCGATTATCACTGGTTATGCGGCTAAAAATCTGGCATCGGCTGTTTTTGTATCAGGCCGCAATGCCGGGGATGTGGAAGCGCTTGATTTAAATTTTTCGTTTATCAGGTATACTTCGAATGAGGTTGATACGATTCATAAACGGGTAACCAGCCGGTTTTTATGGGGCAAATCAGTGGCCATTTATCGTGATGGTTTTGGCTGTACGCTCTTGCGTGATGTGGATGAAGAGGATTTAAGAAGTGTAAAATTCCCCGAAATCCCACCGGTAAATTATCGTCAGGATACTGTGCGCTGGCCCATGGGAAATATTGTTCCTGATACCACTACGGGTATTGATGTTGAAAAATTAAAGCATATTGCCATAAATCTGGTTGATAAGGGCACCTATGGCGGCCATGCTTTTTCGTTTATGGTGCTGCATAAGGGTATTCCGGTTGCCGAAAAATACAGTCAGGGCATCAATGCCCGTACCCGCCTGCTTTCATGGTCAATGGCCAAGAGTTTTACCAGTGCGCTTGCCGGTATTATGGTGATGAACGGAACCTGGGATATTCAAAAGCCGGTTGATTTGGCGGCATGGAAAAACGACAACCGTAAAAATATTACCATCAACAACTTGTTGCAGATGCAAAGTGGTTTGAAGTACAATGAAGACTACGGAAACCGCTCAGATGTGACTGTAATGCTGCATTGCGAGTCGGACCTGGCGCGTTTTGCTTACAGTAAACCTCTTGAACACGAGCCCGGCACATTCTGGTATTATTCGTCAGGGTCGACCAATATTGTCAATTACCTGATGCGAAAAAGTTTTACAAACGATGATGATTATTACAGGTTTGCCACCACGCAACTGTTTAACAGGATTGGGATGCCTGATGCTGTGTTTGAAGTTGATGCTTCGGGTACACAGGTGGGTTCGTCTTATATTTATGCTACTACACGCGATTATGCCCGGTTTGCGCTGCTTTACCTGAATGATGGGGTTTTTAACGGAGAAAGAATTTTGCCTGAAGGATGGGTGAACTATTCAAGATCAATAGTTCCGAATACCAAAGGGGCTTATGGCGCTGGTTTCTGGCTGAATCAGATGGGCACTTACCCTTCGGGTCCGAAAAATACTTTTGAGTGCCGTGGCCATGACGGACAGCGTATTTTTATTCTTCCTGATAAGGATCTGGCAGTGATTGTTTTAGGATATTCGCCCAAAAAGAGCATGGATTTTGATGCCTTATTGCGCGATGTGCAAACTGCACTTCAGTAAATAACAGACCGGGGAATAAATCAAAAATCCCTCATCAGCCTGCGTGCGATGAGGGATTTTATTTTAACAGCGTTTCCGGTTAAATTTTTAGTGTTAATCCGGCCATAAAGTTAATGCCGGCCTGTGGGAAATAGCCGTCATATTTGCCATAGCTGCCGTCGTAGTAATAACGATAAACCCAGGCATTGGTTTCATATTCGGTATTGAAAAGGTTGTTGATGTTCAGGTTTATTTCCAGTCCGCGCATAAAATCAGGCTCAATAGCCCAGCTTAACCTCAGGTTGGAAACAAAATAGGGGTCGAGGCTGCGTTCATCAGAAGCTGTATTATCGATAAACTGTCTTGAGACATATTTTCCATTCAGGTTCAGGCCGAATCCTTTGAAAAATGACCATTCGACTGATGCGCCGGCCACTGTTGAAGGCGAAAAGGCGAGGTCGGTTTTGCCGATTTTATTTTCAATTTGTGCTCCCCAGTTGTCCCAATCGTCAACAAACTCGGTAAAGTCCTTGATTTTGTTGCTGCTCAGGGTGAGGTTGGCCGAGGCTTTGAGCTTTTTGCTGATGATGTAAGATGCACTGAGCTCAGTACCTGTGCGGTATGAAACAGGTACATTGGTCATAACCGCAGCGCCAACGTCATTGATTTCGCCAGTGAGTACAAGCTGATCGCGGTATGACATATAGTAAAAGTTGGCTGTCGCTTTCACCTTTTCATGGCTGAAGTGATAGCCCAGTTCATAGTCGAAAAGGGTTTCGGCTACCGGCGCCGGTTTGGTGGGGTCGGCATCGGTATAGTTGTCGCGGTTAGGCTCGCGGTTGGCAATGGCAAAGCTCAAATACAGGCTGCTGTTATAATTAAGATTGTAAAACAGGCCGGCTTTGGGGTTAAAAAAGAGGAAGTCGTGTTTCTGCGTAATGTCGCGCTGATCGTCATCTTTTCCTCCCAGTTTGTAGTTGATATTTCTGAGTTGCATATCGGCATATAAGCTGAGGCGGCGACTGAACTGGTATTGCATCTTGGTATAGAAGTTCAGGTCGCGTTTGTTGCCGGTTCCTTCGTACCAGCGGTGTTTGTAGCCGGCTGTTTGTGCAAATTCGGCCCAGATAACTTCGCCGTAATGCAGTCCGTCGTATATATTGCCCGATCCACCCGCCACCAGGTTTAGTTTTTTGCGTTCGTAATTCAGCGACCAGGTGAAACCATAAAAGTCATTGTCGAGATACTTGCGCCGAATCAGATCGCTCACACTTACAGTGTCATTGCCTGGGGTAATCACAGGCTGAATGAGGTAGTCGGCCAGGTCTTCGTCATCTTTAAACTGTTCATAATAGCCGAATCCTTTGGTATAGTGAAGGGCAAGGTTGGCTGTGAAATTTGCAGCCAATCGTTGCGAAAGAATAAACTGATAATGATCCTGCTGGTAATTATCGGTCTCATTTTCATAGAAAGCTGATTTTCCCTGATAATTGGTGTATTGTCCTATGCCATTCCAGGTGCGGTTGGTGTCAAGTATTTCAGACGGAATGCCGTCCCAGGCCTGGTAGGTGATTTCTTTTCCTGAGAAGACATTGATTTTGGCGATGGTTGATTTGCCATAATAACCACCCGATACATAAAACGATTTGAGGTCGGAGGTGGCCCTGTCAATATAGCCGTCAGATGAGAGTCTTGAAAGTCGTGCATCCATTGCCCACTTGCCTTTAATCAGGCCTGTTCCGGCTTCAACTGTGTGTCGCCAGGTATTGAATGAGCCGGTAGCATTGGTAATACTGCCATATGCTTCGGGCGCAGGCGTAGCTGTTTGCAGATTGATGCTGGCGCCAAAGGCGGCGGCACCGTTGGTTGATGTTCCCACACCTCTCTGTACCTGCAAACTTCCGACCGAGGAGGCAAAGTCAGGCATATTTACCCAGAAAACACTGTGCGATTCAGCGTCATTCAAAGGAATTCCGTTCACGGTGATGTTAATGCGGTTCATGTCGGTTCCCCTGATACGGAATCCTGAGTAGCCCACACCGGCTCCTGCATCGGAAGTAACCACCGTTGCCGGCATCTGTTCAAGCAAAAATGGGATGTCGCGACCCTGATCCTGATCCGAAATCTCCTTTCCGGTTAAATTCTGATAGGCTACCGGTGTCTTGTCGTTGGCTCGGGTAGCAGTAATGATGGCTTCTTCAGTAAAAAGCGGCGCCTGTTTCATTGAAATCCTCATGGTGCTGTTTTCAGTAAGCTCAACCAGGCTTTCCCATGTGTGATATCCGATAAATGTAACTTTCAGATTGTAATTACCGGGTTTTAACCCTTCAATTACAAACAAGCCTTTGTCATCTGTAGTAGTTTTTACAAGGCGGTTGTTGAGTTTGAGATGAGCGCCGGTGAGCGGATTGCCCGTTTGTTCGTCCTGCACCCTCCCTTTGAGCGTAATTTGTGCCATTGTTAAAAACGGCAACAGTGCCAGCAATGCCAGCAAAATGCGTAATTTCATAAGTTTGATTTTTTTTAGATTAAACCCTGGAAGGTTGAATTGGGTCTTTAACCCTCCGTAATCAAGTTTTCTCTAATATCCCTTCGCCGGCATTACCCGGAGCAGGTTCTATGAGTATGATCTCAGCCCGTAATTTAGGGCACCCCAATTGGAAATCGCGACAAAGGTAAAGGAATACTTATTCGTTTAGCAAGAAAATGGCTTGTTTTTTTACTTTTATTTATTCATTGTTATGATAATGAGGCGTATAGGAATGGGAAATGCCGGGTTGTCCGAAGAGCGTTTTTTTTGGGGAAATTAAAAATTCAGCATATTGATAACAGTAAATTGGCCCTGTTTGCAAACTGGCCCTGACTATAAGATTTGTCTTATTTTAAAGGCGTTAAGCATGAATGATGTTGTATTGCGGCTATATTATATCTTTGCAGTTTACAAGTCCGGAGCAATAAAACGGCATTGTACAGGTTATATCCTTATAGAAATTTGACGAATGAAACGATTGACGCTTGTTTGGGGTTTGATGTTAGTGATGCTTGCAGCTTGCAACAAGGATGAATTTCCTGATGGATTCTCAATTGTCGGGCCCTGGCTCGAAAAAACGGATGCTGAAGTCAAGGCTGAAATTGAGTTTAAAAGCGGGAACAGGGCTTATTTTAAGCCGGGTTCTGCCGAAGAAATTGATACGCTTCGTTATAAACTTGATAAAAAGGATGAGTTGCAGCTGTTTTTGCCCGAAGACTACCCTGATGGTAAAAGAACGCTCCATAAACTTTCTTATTCAACCAAAAAGGAGGAGTTGGTAATATACAGCCTTTTTCCATCTTCACCTGAATCGCCCTCAAGAACTGTTTTTAAAAGAAAGTAACCGGGCCGTGGCAGGAGGGAAGCCTGGGCGGATTTATGAAAACAAAAAGATATGAAGATATGCATTATCAATGGTCCTAATCTGAACCTGACAGGTGTGCGTGAAACGCAGACTTACGGACAGATTGGTTTTGAGCAGTTTATCCCTGAATTGCAATCGGCATTTGCTGATGTGGAGCTGGAATATTACCAGAGCAATGTGGAAGGCGAATTGATCAATAAAATACAGCAGGCAGGCTTTTCATGTGATGGCATCATTCTGAATGCAGGGGCATACACGCATACTTCTGTGGCTATTGGCGATGCCGTAAGGGCTGTAAAAGCGCCGGTAATTGAGGTGCATATGAGCAATATATGGTCAAGAGAAGAGTTTCGCCACAAGTCTTATATATCAGGGGCGGCCCGTGGTGTGATTGCCGGTTTCGGGCTGGGCTCCTACCGGTTGGCTTTGCTCAGCCTTTTGGGCGGTTGATTCTTTTGATACCACTTTCAAACCTATAATTCCGCCCAGAATCATCATCACAAAAAGGATTTTCAGCAGGTCTTTTGACTCCCCGAAAATCAGGATACCATAAATAACCGTACCTAAAGCACCAATGCCTGTCCAGATTGTATAGGCTGTGCCCAATGGCAGCGATTTTAAGGCAATGGCAAGGAGCCAAAGGCTTATGATCATGGCTGCAGCTGTAATAAGCGAGGGCCAGAGTCTGGTTAAGCCTTCAGAATATTTCATTGAAACGGCCCACACGGTTTCAAACAAACCGGCAATGATTAAAATTAGCCAGGGCATCAGGAGCTGAATTTTTGAGCAGATAGCTCGGTAAATTTTTTCTTTCCACGCAGGAAGTAGTCAAACACAATATTCCCCTGGTAAACACAGGATACACGCTGAGGCTGAATTGCTTTTCTTTTTTTGCGATGAATGGAATATCTGCGGTAGAAACTCATATGAGCCCTGACTACAGCCCAGAAATCGGCAAAACCGCCGTCAACCAAAAATTTAAAGGCGGCAATCCCATCCAGAAGCAGGCGCAAAAAGAACACAGGGAACAGCCGCTCGGCCGGCAGGTTTTTATACAACATCGAGATGTTGTTGCGCATATTCAGGTATGTTTTGAAAGATGATTGTTTGGGGAGCGTTCCGCCACCAATATGGTATACCTTTGAGTCAGGACAGACCATGATTTTAAAGCCACTGTGTTTTACCCGCCAGCAGAAATCAATTTCTTCCATGTGGGCAAAAAAGTCTTCATCAAAACCCTGGTGATTCTTAAAAACGCCGGCTCTTACAAACATACAGGCACCGGTTGCCCAGAATACCTCCATCTTATCATCATATTGGCCCAGGTCATCTTCAAGGTGTTGAAACAAACGGCCCCGACAAAAAGGGTAGCCAAAAGCATCAATAAAGCCTCCGGCAGCGCCGGCGTATTCGAACTTTTCAGGAGCGTGGTATGAACGGATAACAGGCTGACAGGCGGCAATCATCGGGTCGCTGTCCATAAGTTCTATCACCGGCTGAATCCAGTTGGTGGTAACTTCGATATCTGAATTCAACAGAATAAAATACTCAGCTTCCACTTGTTTTAATGCATCATTGTAGCCTTTGGCAAAGCCGCCATTGGTGGCGTTTTGTATAATTCTGACCTCTGGAAATGCAGCTTTCAGATACTCAACAGAGCCATCAGATGATGCATTGTCAGCCACAATAACTTCAGCAAATCCTTGGCTGTGTAAAAGCACAACGGGTAAAAACTTTTCGAGAAAACCTTTACCATTCCAGTTAAGTATAACTACAGCCGTTTTTATCAAAATCAGAAGTGCTAAATGTTGCTATAAAATGAATGCTTTAATATATTGCAAACATACGATATTTATCAATCAGAAGGCCGTACTCCATACAATTAGGCCGTTTGAGCAGGTGATTAATGGCCTGTTTTAATAGGGATTGTTGTAATAAGTGGCCGAACGTCCGCGGTCTTGTCTCATTACGTCTCTGTCTGTGTCACCAACTCCCAGTTGCCTGACCAGTTGATTTTGCCAGTTGTAATTCTGTATTTCACCGGATGCGTCAGAATGCGCAAGCGTGTAATCCTTTGCTCTTAACTCAGAAGCAATAAATACAAATTTTCTGTTGCGTTCCCTGTTGTTGTTCAGTGAATAATAGTGCCAAATCTGATAAGGAACAGAAGGGTTGCCATCAATGGAGCTCACGTCAAAAGGCACGTCAGTAACTGTATTGGGCGGGCCATACTGAAGATAAACCCTGCCCATGTCAGTGTTATACCCTTTCTTAACTTGTGTGCTGTAAGCGGCATTCACTTTTTTAACTTCAAATTTGTAATCTTCCCAGGCTTTTTCGGGGTTTATTTCATTGCGGGTCATCCAGAAGTTCAGAAAAAATTGTTTCAATACATCCAGCGGAGCTGTTTCAAGCTGCGATTTGATGAATATAGCCTCCAGTTGTGTAGCTACAGGCATCATCGACCTGATGTGTTCGCGCAGGGTATCTGCGTTGCTGATGCGATCGGCAAATGAATTTGAAAAATTAACTTTGGTAATGTCCAGTGCCGGAGAATCAACATTGGGATTTGACCGCTGGAAGAAAACAGCATTCTGGGTTACAATTTTATTTTCCTTGTCGCGCAAACTGACAACCAGATTGTAATTGCCGGAAGGTAATCCTGAAATGTCAAATTCGCTGAGTAAAACAATTACCGGTTTCGATGTTTCTTTTTTTATTCTTACATATTCATTTAACATCCGCTTGGTTTCAAACGATTCAATAAAAGCTGAAACAAGGTATTTTTCTTCTGAGCCCTCTTTATGCAAAGGGTTGTATATTTCGGTATAGAAGGTCAGTTTATTCTTGTCGGAAGGGAAAAAATTGTCGACATAAGGCACAAAATCATATCCGCTTTTGCTCAGAAGGTTGGGTTCGGTTGTCTTGGTAAAAGAGTTGATGAGTTGTATTCCCGAGATTGAATAATTGTCTGCCGGAAAATCAATGCCAATTGGATAGGTAACAACCACCGGTTTTTTATCAACGTTCATGTCAGCTATTGATAAATCGAGCAAATAGTTACCATTGGGCAGTGAAAAACGCTGTTGATCAATAAAGTTGAGTCCAACAGCCGTGGTGTCGTCAACCTCAGGGCTTAACAGCTCGTATTTTCTGAAGTCTTTAATCACTGAATCCTGCCTGACAATCATGGTAACCTGTATGCTGCCCTGAAATTTGCCGGATTCATTGCGCTTATAGGTGATTGAATTGCCTATAATTTCAAGATATGTTTCAAGAAATGGCCCGTTTCCCGGAATATTGAAGGTGGCATGTGAAAGGTAAGCTCCAAGGCTGCGTGTTGATGCTGATGCTGAAAATGCAATGGCGCAAAGCAAAATGACAGAAAGGAATATCTTTTTCATAGCAGTGTATGTGTTTCATAATTAGCTGAAAGGCAAAAAATATATGCTTGCAAAGAGTATGAGTAAGCCCTTGTTGAAAACTATACAAAGGTACTCAATTTTAAATCCTGATTCAAGCAATTGCATTGATATGCCATCAAAAGCGCTATTTTGAAAACTTTTTTTTGGTGAATCAAAAATTATTGTAATTTTGCCCCCGGAAAGATGGCAGAGTGGTCGATTGCGGCGGTCTTGAAAACCGTTGACCTGAAAGGGTCCGGGGGTTCGAATCCCTCTCTTTCCGCCAGACAAATCAGGTGCCCCGCATAGCGGGGCATTTTTATTTTCATGACCCGCTATGCCAGACTTGTCTGAGCATGGTGGGTCATGAAAATAAAAACATCATGCGCAGCATGATGCCTGATTTGTCTGAAGCCCCCCTTCCGGGGATCACCGGAGGTAATCCTGATTTCTTGAGATTCTTTGTGTTGGCATGTTTGGCCATGAAAATAAAAACATCATGCACCGCATGATGCCTGATTTGTCTGAAGCCCCCCTTCCGGGGATCACCGGAGGTAATCCTGCTACTGCAAAAGGAGTAAAAGGAATATATACAATAAAAAACAGGCTGCCTTGATTATCAGGCAGCCTGTTTTAATCATATTTAAAGGCATTAAAAGATGCTTCAGAATAATTGAATAAATTGATTGCGGTTTTAAATTAAATATCTATTTATTACCAGCTTCCGCTGGCGCCACCGCCGCCAAAGCCTCCACCACCAAAGCCGCCGAAGCCACCGCCTCCGCTGCTGCCGCCACCTGAGAAGCCGCCCCAATCACTCCCTGAGCTTCGGCCGCCGCCTCCGCCGCCACCAAGCATCGAAAGTATGATCCATAATGGCAGGTTGGATGAACCGAAATTCCGGCGTTTATTGCCCGAGTTTCTGCCTATCAGCAAAAAGACGATGATAATAATAATGAGTGGGACCAGCCCTGAAATCAGACTTCCCTTTTTTTCGTAATCAGAAGCTTTAAACCTGCCGGAAGCCAGGTCGATGATAATATCAGTACCCGCATTTATACCTCCGTAATAGTTGTTTTGTTTGAAGTATGGAATCATTTCATTGTCAACAATACGGCGGGCGAGGGCATCGGGAATGATTTCTTCGAGCCCGTAACCTATGGAGATAGCAGCCTGGCCGCGTTCATTGCCCACTTTAGGCTTAATGAGGATAATCACCCCATTGTCATATTGTTTCTGTCCTGCACCCCATGTCTGGCCGATTCTTTGAGCCATATCATCAATATCATACCCGTCAAGACTTGAAACTGTTACCACCGTAATCTGTGTGGAGGTGGAGTCGTTGTAATCAACCAGTTTTTGTTCAAGTCTGCCGGCTTCATCAGCGGTGAGCAATCCTGCCAAATCGTTTACCAGCCTGGGGGGCTCAGGTTTAGGAGGAATTTGCGCTAAAGTAACAAAAGGCAAAAGTATAAGGAACAGGAAATGGAGAAGATTCAGATTTAGAATAGATCGTCGGGGATTTTTCATTGGTTATCCGGATTAGTTGTTTCCAAATGAAATATCATCTGAAAGTTCATTAATGTCATCAGATTGGTGAGGAAAGTGCTTTTTGAGCTGCATTCCTGCCTGAGTGATACCTTCAACCAATCCTTCAGCAAATTTTCCTTCACGAAAAAGATTGATCATTTTTAATTTGGTGCTTTCCCAAAAGTTTTCAGGAACAACGGCGTTTATTCCACTATCGCCAATAATGGCAAACGTTCGGTTTTGAATAGATAAATAAATTAAAACACCATTGCGTTGGGCTGTTTTGTGCATTCCCAGTTTTTTAAATATGAAAGCGGCACAATCGAGTACATCGCCAACACACTTATTTTCAATATGCACTCTGATTTCACCGGAAGTGTTCAGCTCGGCATCCCTGATGGCCTGCAGAATGTCATCCTGTTGCTCAGCGGTAAAGAAATTCTTTGCGGTTTGAGGCATTGGGTTGTTTGTTAATTACAATTCTGTTAAACAGAAATTTGAGAGAACGATAACAGTGAATAACCTGCTTAAAAAAACATGAATCATTTTAAACATTCATTTGTTATTCACTGTTATTCAGTTAATAAGCTGATTAGAACTGGACTTCAGGAGCTTTTTCAGCGCCTTCAGAGGCTTCAAAATAGGCTTTTTTGTCAAATCCGAATATTCCTGCAAAGATGTTGCTTGGGAAGCGCCTGATTTGAGTGTTGTAATCCTGAGCTGCCTGGTTGAAGTTACGGCGTTCAACCGTAATGCGGTTCTCGGTTCCTTCGAGCTGAGCCTGCAAATCCATAAAGTTTTGGTTGGCTTTTAAGTCGGGATAGCGCTCAATTACCACCATCAGGCGCGACAATGCTGAGCCCAGGCCATCCTGTGCTTTTTGGAATTGCTGGATATTGGCTTCATTCAGATTGGTTGGATCAATGGTAACACTGGTAGCTTTTGAGCGGGCTTCAATCACGGCAGTAAGCGTGCTTTTTTCAAAGTCAGCATAGCCTTTTACAGTGTTAACAAGATTGGGAATCAAATCGGCGCGGCGCTGGTAAACATTTTCAACCTGCGACCAGGCGGCAGTTACACTTTCTTCCTTGGTAACAAGGCTGTTGTAGCGGCTGCTGCCCCACATAAACAGAATAAGGATGATTCCGGCAACGGCAAGTATTGCAATCAGTGATTTTTTCATAAATATGAAGTGTTTGTTTAGTGTAAAATTACAAGATTTGGATTCGAAAATGACAAAAAAATAAAATTATGCCCGGAATTTTGAGCTTTCCGGGCATAACCATTATTCAATAATGTTTATGCTTCGCTTAATAAAACCTGTGAGGTCTTCTCCTTTGAGCAGGTTTTGCGAAAGCTTGGCCAAATCAACCAATTGTTTGGCCAATGTTTTTTTATGGTCTTCATCTTTTTCTTCACTCATTTTGGTAATCAGCGGATGATTTCCATTAATTACCAGGTTGAAAGAGTCAGGTAATCCGCCCATGTACATTGCACCTCCGCCCATCATCGACATGTCTTTCATGCGGCGCATAAATTCCGGACGGGTAATCTGAACAGGCATGTCGGTTTCGCTCATGCTTTCAAACATAACGGTATAATGTTCTTTGCCGGCAACTTCTTCAAAAACCGGTTTCAGCTTGTCGCGCTCTTCATCACTCAGTTTTGAAGGCATTGCGTCTTCTTTTGCAATAAGCTTGTCTATCACATCAGCATCAACCCTTACAAAGGAGGTGTTTTCAAATTTCTGCTCAAGTGTATTCACAAAATGGTTGTCAATCGGACCGTCCATTACAAGAACATTGTAACCCCTGCTGGTAGCGGTTTCAATGAAACTGTGCTGCTCAACTGTGTCGGAAGTATAGAGGTAAA
This sequence comes from Lentimicrobiaceae bacterium, assembly GCA_020636745.1. Lineage (NCBI taxonomy): Bacteria > Pseudomonadati > Bacteroidota > Bacteroidia > Bacteroidales > Lentimicrobiaceae > Lentimicrobiaceae bacterium. The sequence continues at coordinate 18,750 of JACJXH010000006.1, forward strand.
CAAGCTTTTGTTCTTTGTTGGTTTGCGCATTTTTAATGAGCTCTTTGTACTCTTCAAAAGTGTGGTATTTTCCGTCAGTATCTTTAAGCAGGCAAAATTTTTCAGCTCTGTCGTAGAATTTTGGCTCCGAAATAATACCATATTCAATGAAAATGCGGATATCATCCCATTTTTTCTCAAAATCTTCACGGTTGTTTTTAAAAATCTCCTCCAGTTTATCGGCCACTTTTTTCATAATGTGGTTCGATATCTTTTTTACGTTTGAATCGCTTTGCAGATATGAACGCGAAACGTTAAGCGGGATGTCAGGAGAATCAAGTACACCGTGCATCAGCGTTAAAAAGTCAGGTACAATGCCTTCGACTGAATCGGTAACAAATACCTGGTTTGAATAGAGTTGAATTTTTTCTTTTTGTACTTCAAAATTGCGTTTAACTTTCGGGAAATACAGAATTCCGGTAAGGTTAAACGGATAGTCAACGTTCAGGTGAATATTGAATAACGGATTTTCAAAAAGGGTGGGGTAAAGCTCGCGATAGAAATTGTTGTAATCCTCTTCGTTCAAATCGGCTGGTTTACGTTTCCAGGCAGGGTTGGTATTGTTGATGAAGCGGGGTTTTTCAATTTCATCATATTTGTCATTCCCTTTGTCATCTTTTTCACCTTCAATTTTCTCCCATGTTTTTTCGTTTCCAAAACGAATAGGAACAGGCAGGAATTTGCAGTATTTTTTCAGAAGGTCGAGTATGCGCATCTCCTCCAGAAATTCTTTGGAGTCGTCGGCAATATACAGCACGATTTCAGTTCCTCTTGTGCTTTTTTCAGTTTCAGTGAGTGTATATTCAGGACTGCCGTCGCATTCCCATTTCACAGCTTTTGAGCCGGGGCCTTTTTTATAGGTTTTGGTAATGATTTCTACTTTTTTTGAAACCATGAATGAGGAGTAGAATCCAAGTCCAAAATGTCCGATTAACTGAGCAGATTCTGCTTCGCTTTTGCCTTTGTATTTTTTTACAAATTCCTCGGCGCCTGAGAATGCTATCTGATTGATATATTTGTCAACTTCTTCGGCCGACATGCCAACTCCATTATCCTTAACGGTGAGTGTGCCTTTTTCTTTGTCAAGAATCACTTCAATGGTAAGGTCGCCCAAATCCTCTTTAACATTGCCCATAGAGGAGAGCGCTTTAAGTTTTTGTGTGGCATCTACGGCATTCGAAATAAGTTCCCTCAGGAATATTTCATGATCTGAGTACAGGAATTTTTTAATGATTGGAAATATGTTTTCCGTCTGAACATTGATTTTTCCCGATTGCATAGTATTGTAATTTTTAAGTTTGGTTTTTTTATGCTTTGCTTAGCAAAGCATGTGCCATTGCCATTTTGCTGCCAAAATGTCGGGATTTTTACAGGATAAGCCTGGTGGAATGCGGCTAATACCAGACTGGATTAAAAATTTCCCCTCAAAAAGTAGCTTTTTACTGCTGTTCAGGGCAGGAAGCAAGAGCTGTAATTTTTGGAAAGGTAGCCCGGGAGCTATATTTGTGCGGGAATTTCGATGATAAATGTGGTGCCGTTGGTGGGTGAGCTTGTAAAGGAGATTTTGCCCTTCATAAACTTTTCAGTGAGCATTTTCATGCTGTAAGTGCCCAATCCGCGGTCATTGCCTTTGGTTGAAAACGAACGGTTAAATACCTGCATTTGTACCTCTTCACTCATAAAGGAAGCATTATGAACCCAAATCATGGTTCCTCTGTCCTGCAATGACATAAAGCCTAAAGTAACGATGCCAGCTCCCTGTTCGGCTTCCAATGCATTTTTAACCATATTGGTAACAACTCTTTTCAGCAGTACCTTGTCAGCGTTGAAAGTAAAACTTTCACTCCGGTTATCAAGCGCAATTATTTGAACACCGGGTGCTCCTGATTCAAATTCAGTCTTCAGTTCATTGAATAATGATAACGAATCAACCGGCACTGGTTGACTGATATACTCCAGATGATTTCCGTTGGAAATGATGCGATGTGTATTAATTTCGTCAATCATTGCGCTTGTCGATTTCATCAGAAAGCCAAGATATTCATGCCGGTTATCCTGCAGGTCTTCAGAGGATAGCAATTCGGCCATACTGTTGATGTTGTGCGCAGTGTTCAGAATGTCATGATAGAATAACCGTTCAAGTATTGCTTTTTTCTTTTCGGAACTGATATCAACCAGGCTGAACAGCAGAAATTCACGGTGTTCAATGTTCAGTATTTTGGTAGTTACACTGAAATGCAGTGGTTGATTCAGCTCGTTATTGATGGTTACTTCCTGTGTGTCTTGGCCATTATTCAGGCAGTTGAGAATGGCTTTTACACCTCCGCAAACTTTGCAGTTTTTTGAAGTGCCGCAACCATCAGGCCCGTCTTTAACAAAGGGGCATCCTGCAGCTTCTCCCGGACGCAGCCCAATTACAGCCATATTGTCTTTAAGCTGAAAATAATCGAGAAAAGCTTTGTTGCTGAATACTATCTGACGCTCATGGTTTAGTAAAAGAGCCAGCGTGGGAATGCCATCCAGAATAGAAACCGTTAATTGGTTAGATGTTACAAACGCGTAATCCTTAACAATTTCTTCAGGCCCTTTGCGACCTGCAGGTGCGAAATAGGTTATTGGTTGGCTCATTGATGGTTAACTGCTTTGGAAAGCCAAAATTAATACAAATTCATTTCTTTGATTATTATTTGATGTAATTTAGAATGGTATGCAGAAAAATGAATGTGTAAATGGCAGATATACAGGTATGTGTAACTGTAATTTGAATTTTGTCTAAAATGACATTTCTAAATAGCACTGCTTGTTCATCGTGGAATTTTCCGGATAACAGATGTCCACCCGGCTTCTTTACATCCCCATAGCCCGATTAAAATGGCTTCAGCCGCATCATGTGTCGGGGTGTTTTTTGAATCTGCTTCAGATTGGTGAATGAGACTTTCGGCAAGCCTGATGGCCGTTTGTTTGGCAATTATGCCATTTCGCTGTTCGCGGGGAAGCAACACCTCTTTACGCCAGTCGCCGGCATCTGTCAATACAGCCCTGATTTGAAGCTTTTGGGCTTCCTTTGTCCACGCAAGAGCCACCGGGCCGCCTCCTTCCACAATAATGACCTTTAAATTTTCCAGAGAATGAAGAAGTGAATAAGCAGCTTTGCGCAGAGAAGAAACAGAACCCATATTATGTGAACGATACCAAATCAGTGTGTCGGGCTTCTGATACAAAGCTAAACCTGTTTTAACTCCTGCATCAATGGCCAGCAAAAACTCTTTCTCAGGAAGGGGGATGGCTGGAACAGCTTTCATGCTCATGATGTGTGATTGAAAATGGATTATAAAAGATAAAGCTATGCTATTTTTTATTTCAGCATTGAATGATACAGTAAAATACTTAGTGTTAAAAGTGTGTTTTGAGGATTATTTTCTGCGTAATCCATTTTGAATTCCTTACTGAGTTTTAAAATTGTTTTTGCAAATAATTGTAAATCAATTTCTAGTATTTTTCAGCAATAGGATATATTCTTTTAATTTTCCATTGCCATTGTTGGGAAAGTTTATAATTTAGCCACCATAACGGTGCAATTCATAAACTTCTAAATATACAAACTATGCAAGATATTGACTGGAGCCACTTACCATTTGGGTATGTGAAAACCGACTACAATGTTCGCTGTTATTACAGAGATGGAAAATGGGGAGAACTGGAAACTTCATCCTCAGAATTTATCAGCATTCATATGGCTGCCTCATCGTTACACTATGGTCAGGAAGCATTTGAAGGGATGAAAGCCTTCAGAGGAAAAGATGGAAAAATCAGAATTTTCCGCTGGGAAGAGAATGCAAAGCGTATGGAAAGTTCAGCCAATGGGGTAATGATGTCAGTTGTTCCCCACGAATTGTTTTTAAAAGCTATTGTTCAGGCTGTTAAGCTGAACGAAAGATTTATTCCGCCTTACGGAACGGGCGCATCACTCTACCTTCGCCCATTATTGATTGGCAGTGGAGCCCGTGTTGGTGTAAAACCGGCTGATGAGTATCTGTTTCTTGTATTCGTTACACCGGTTGGGCCTTACTTTAAGGAAGGATTTAAGCCAGTGTCTATGATGATTGCACGCGATCATGACAGGGCTGCTCCCAATGGAACCGGTCGGTTTAAAGTAGGCGGAAATTATGCTGCCAGTTTAACTGCCGGTGAAGAAGCTCATGCCGATGGTTATGCTGCTGCTATTTTCCTCGATGCAAGAGAAAAGAAATATATTGATGAAGCGGGTCCTGCCAACTTCTTCGGTATTAAGGGGAATAAATATATTACGCCAAAATCCGATTCTATTTTACCATCCATTACCAACAAAAGCCTGATGGATCTGGCACGTGATATGGGTATGGAAGTTGAAGTAAGACCTGTGCCTGTTGAAGAGCTTGCCGAATTTGACGAAACAGGAGCTTGTGGAACTGCAGCAGTCATTTCTCCGATTTGTAAAATTGTGGATCACGTCACCGGTGATGTTTATCAGTATTGCAAAGATGGAAATGCAGGCCCTGTTTCCACCAAATTGTACAAAAGACTCCAGGGTATTCAGTTCGGTGATGAACCGGATGTATTTAACTGGAATTATGTGATTGAATAATCAAACATTCAGATAAATAAAAAGGTTGCCTTCGAAGGCAACCTTTTTATTTATATAAACTTTTATCTTCAGATAATCCCTTTTTCAAGAAGCAGTTTTTTCATCTCACTCTGCATGGCCTGCGCTTCAGCGGCTGCTTTGGCTGCAAAATCCTTGTCTTTCGAAGCAAAGATGATACTTCGGGATGCGTTAACTAAGATTCCGCAATCGGCATTCATTCCGTATTTTGCGACTTCCTGCAAGCTTCCGCCCTGGGCTCCAACACCGGGAACAAGCAGAAAGTGTTCAGGCGCAATTTGTCTGATATCGGCCAGCATTTCGGCGCGTGTTGCACCAACTACAAACATCAGATTACTGGCAGTACCCCAATTTTGTGCTTTTTTCAATACACTGGAAAAAAGTTTATCTCCCCTGGTGTCTTCTGTAAACTGAAAGTCAAAAGCTCCTTTGTTGGAAGTTAATCCCAGCAGGACAACCCATTTGTTTTCGAATTTCAGAAACGGGCTCACGGAGTCTTCGCCCATGTACGGGGCTACCGTAACTGCGTCAAAATCAAATCCTGATGACTTTTTATCGAAGAATGCTTTGGCGTACTGGGTGGAAGTATTGCCTATATCTCCTCTTTTGGCATCAGCAATGGAAAAGCAGGAGTCTTTGAATTTCTCCAGATAATCCATGGTTTTATGAAGGCTGGTCAATCCGGCAAGTCCACGTGACTCGTAGAAAGCCAGATTCGGTTTATAAGCTACCGCAAAGTCAATGGTTGCATCAATAATGCATTTGTTAAACTCAAATACGGGGTCATCCGTGTCAAGCAGGTGAGTGGGAATTTTTTCAATTTCACTGTCAAGGCCTACACAAAGAAAGGATCCTTTTCTTTTGATTAATGCAATAAGTTGCTCGCGGTTCATACTTGTAATTTCAGTAATCTGTTTATAAAAAAGCTAAACTATTCATCTTCCGGTAGCAGATAGTTTTCAGTGCAATGATTAACCTACGGCTTCTTTGAGTCGTTCGGCGTTTTCGGCAAGCTGAAGTGCATCAATCATATCCTGAATATCGCCATCCATAAAAATGGGCAGGTTGTAAACAGTAAGATTGATACGGTGGTCAGTAATTCTACTTTGCGGATAGTTGTAAGTGCGAATTTTAGCCGAACGGTCGCCGGTAGACACCATGGTTTTTCGCTTTTTAGAAATATCATCAAGGTATTTTTGATATTCCTGTTCGAATAAGCGGGTTCTGAGAATGGTCATGGCTTTGTCGAAATTCTTCATTTGCGACTTCTGGTCCTGAATAGCCACAGTAATGCCAGTTGGAATGTGAGTTAGCCTGACAGCAGAATAGGTAGTATTTACAGATTGGCCGCCGGGTCCTGAAGAGCAGTATGTGTCTTTTCGGATATCGCTGGGTTTAAGGTCAACATCAAACTCATCGGCCTCAGGCAATACCACCACCGAAGCTGCAGATGTATGCACGCGGCCCTGGGTTTCAGTCTGAGGTACACGCTGAACGCGATGCACTCCTGATTCATATTTCATCAGGCCGTACACATTTTCGCCCGAAATGTTCAGGATAATTTCCTTATATCCGCCAACTGTACCTTCGGTATAATCAACCAATTCAATTTTCCAGCCTTTGGTTTCACAGTATTTGGTATACATACGGTAAAGGTCGCCGGCAAAAATACTTGCTTCATCGCCGCCGCTTCCTGCGCGTATCTCAACTACAGCATTTTTCCCGTCCTGCGGGTCAGCTGGAATCAACATCAGCCGGATGTCTTCTTCCATTTTGTCGCGGGTTTCGGTAAGCAAGGCAAGCTCTTCTTTGGCCATCGCTCTGAATTCTTCATCTTTTTCCTGATAAAGGATTTCTTTCGATGATTCAATATTCTTTATGACCAATTCGTATTCCTTATAGGCAGCGATAATGGGCTGCAACTCTTTATAATCCTTGCTAAGTTTGATGTAAACCTTCATATCGGCCATCACCGCAGGGTCGTTCATCTGTTTTTCAAGATCAATAAAGCGCTGATTTATGGCTTCAAGTTTGTCGAGCATTTTGTTTTATTTTGAGGGTGCAAAGGTACAATAATTCCTGAAGCCAAAAATGGCTTTGAAATAACATCGCTACTTTTTCAATAGCTAATGAATTGTGCGATAGCTAATATGAAAACTCGTTATCCTGGGTGCGGATAGTCAGTCGTTTTGTTGCAGAAGCTTCACAACGACCGATAATTTTGGCTGGTATTCCAAAACTTTCAGAAATTGTGATAATTTCAGCTGCATTTTTTTCAGGAATATAGAATTCCAGGCGATGTCCCATGTTAAAAACTTTGTACATTTCGGCCCATGATGTTTTCGATTGTTCCTGAATTATCTTGAAAAGGGGAGGGATTTCAAAAAAGTTGTCCTTTATGATGTGCAGATTGTCTACAAAATGAAGGATTTTGGTTTGGGCACCTCCTGAGCAGTGTACCATTCCATGAATCTGTCCGCGGCATGTGTCGAGTACCTTTTTAACTACCGGAGCATATGTGCGGGTAGGGGAGAGCACGAGTTTGCCATAGTCAACTCCCTCAACAGGACTGGCTTCGGTGAGGCTTAGTTCACCGCTGTACACCAAATCAATTGGAATGGAAGGGTCGAATGATTCAGGATATTTTGTTGCATATTTTTTTGAGAACACATCGTGCCTGGCCGAAGTAAGTCCATTGCTGCCCATTCCGCCGTTGTATGATTTTTCATATGTCGCCTGGCCAGATGAAGCCAATCCGACAATTACATCACCCGATTGTATGCGATGGTTTGAGATTACCTCACTTCGTTTGATGCGGGCAGTTACGGTTGAATCAACAATAATGGTCCGCACCAAATCACCTACATCTGCGGTTTCGCCGCCGGTTGAGTGTATTCCTATGCCATAAGAACGCATCTCTTCAAGAAATTCTTCTGTTCCGTTGATGATTGCTGAAATTATTTCACCGGGAATCAGGTTTTTGTTTCTGCCAATGGTGGAGGAAAGAAGAATATTGTTGGTAACTCCCACACATAACAGGTCGTCGGTGTTCATTACTACTGCATCCTGCGCAATGCCTTTCCAAACGCTCAAATCGCCGGTTTCTTTCCAGTAAAGGTAGGCCAGAGAGGATTTGGTTCCAGCGCCATCAGCATGCATGATGTTGCACCATTCAGGGTCATTGCCCAGTAAATCAGGAATAATTTTACAAAAAGCTTTGGGATATAGCCCTTTGTCAATGTTGCTGATGGCCTGGTGAACGTCTTCTTTTCCTGCAGAAACACCCCTGCGGATGTATCGTGATTCCTGTGACATAAAGTGAATGTGGTTGCTTTAAAAAGAACCGGCTGCAATGGCAGCCGGCAGATATTTCAGATTAATTAAAAATCAGTTGTTTGCTGTTTTGATCAAGCTTGAACCTGCCCAGCATCAGAATGGTGCTTTCGCCCATGATAACACCTTCGGTAAGCTTATGCGAAACAATGGCTTCTACATTGGTGGTTGAGCGTTGCCCGATTCTTATTTCCTTGATTCTGAAAACAGCCTTGTCAGAAATACTTCCATCGGCAAGTATTACGTTGGCGTCGCCAATGAAATCGTTTTTGGTAATGGCTCCTGTTTGCAGCAGTTTAAGCGCCTCCGGAAGTGAAAATATCAGGCCACGGTCGTTGTTGTCATACATTACTTTGACATTAAAGCCGTTGATGATGCACGGTATAAGTAATGAATTGCCTCGGCCGGCTTCGAGTGACACTGTGTTTTCCTCTGGGTTAAGTTTTATTTCAACTTTTTTATCAAGAAGTTGATTTTTAGGCTTGGGCACAAAGTCTTTACTCAGAACCCTGAACTCTGTTCGTCTGTTGAGTGCATGAGCTGCTTCTTTTTCGGGCACAGTCTTCAGCGAATCAATATACGATTCAGTGAGTTTGGTGCCGGCTTTAAACAGGAATCCGTCTTTTCTTATATCGCGTACAAGTATCCGGGGCATTCTTTCGCCATACCCTTTGGCAACAAGTCGTGCAGGGTCAATTCCGCGTTGTATCAGGTAATCAACCACCGATTCGGCTCTTCGCTGAGAAAGGATGTCGTTGCGCTCTTCAGTATCACGGGCGTCAGTGTGAGCCGCAAGTTCAACCACAACAGTTTCATTCTCAAGCAGCGTTTTTATCAGACCCTGCAATGAGTCCTGATATTGAGGTTTTAAATCCCATTTTGCCAGGTCGTAGAGGATATCAGGCAGTACAACTGGTTTTTCAGGAATAGGTTCCAGCATGAAATCAATCACAAAATCTTTGTTTTTATCGAGACCAACCGTTGTTTCGCGGGCTTTTTTATTAAAATAATTGTCCTTTATAACAGTCAGATCGTAAGTTGTATTGGGTTTAATTTGTGATTTGCTGAATGAATAAAACCCTTTGGGGTCGGTTTTTGCATCCACAGAAGATCCATCTGACCCAACGAGCTTAACAGTTGCCTGGGGCACAAATTGCAATGTTTGATCATCCTTAACAGTTCCCTGAAGTGTAAACAAGAGCGGAGGGTTGATGAAGGAGTAAATATCGTCGCCACCTCTTCCACCTTTGCGGTTTGAGGAAAGAAATCCCTGGTCTTCACCCGGCTGGAAAATCATAGCAAAGTCATCGCCGCTTGAATTAACAGGCACTTCAAGGTTTACAGGTTTTGTCCATATTCCGTTTCGTTTGATGCTCTTAAAAATGTCAAGACCGCCAAGCCCCGGATGTCCGTTTGAAGCAAAATAAAGAGTCGTGTCATTTCTGAGAAAGGAGAATACTTCATCGCCCGGAGTGTTAATTTCGGGGCCAAGGTTGAGCGGTTTTGAAAAATCATCATTGGCTGTTTTACGGGTAGCAATCCATAAATCCTTACCTCCTTGTCCGCCTTTGCGGTCGCTCGAAAAAATGAGGGTGAGTTCATCGCTGCTGATAGCCGGATGACCATTCGTAACAGTACTGTCGGAACCAAGTTCAAGAACTTTGGCTTCGCCCCAACCCCTGCCTGAACGTTTGATTGTAATGATTTTGCAATTGGACATGGCATCGTCAGCATTGCCGCAGCGGGTAAAGTACAAAGTAGAGAATTTGTCATTAAAAGCAGGTGCACCTTCGTTGGCCGCAGTATTAAGTTTTTCTTCCGTGTCAGCAAGCGTAGGTTCGCCCCATTCTTCTTTACGATCCTGGCGGGCAAGGAATAAATCACTGAAATTCTGTCCGGTCCAGTCGTCTGTTCCTTTTCCGGTGCTGCCTTCACGGGTGGAGGTGAAGATGATGGCATTGTAAAATTTATCAGCGTAAGTAGCCGCAAAGTCATCGCTTTTCGAGTTGACTTTTTTGACATTGGTAACGGTATATTTGGTTGGATTTTTCAACCATTCGGCGGCCATTTCGCATGATTTTACTCCGTTGGGGCCACGTGAATCTTCCGGTGCATTTTCACTGTAAATCAGATAGTAATCTTTTGCAAGGTCATATTTCTCATTGGCTTTTAAAACATCAGCATAGTTCAGATACACAACCGGATTACGGCGTGCAAAGTCACCTTTGATGATTCGCCTGTAGTTTATCTCTGCTTTTTTGGTTTGATTCATCATCCGGTAGCATTCGCCCATCTGAAAAGAGATTCTTTCTTTTTCGGGTTTGCTTTTGGTTTTTGAATAAGCTTTTTTGTACCGGGTAACAGCAATATTGTATTGAAAGCTGCTGAAAGCTTCATCAGCTGCTGCAATCCTTCGGCTTTGAGCAGAGGTAAGATTGGGGATACAGGTTGAAATAATGGCAAATAGCAGCGTGATTCGGAATATTTTCATTGAGGTGCTGTGATTATTTACGACTGGTTATTCAATCAGAGGTTAAAAAGATTGAACAGCTAAGTTAGTTATTTTATGATTGTCATTCCGGTTTTGGTAATGCTTAAAATGTTACGCATTTGTCCAAAGTAACGGATTTGATGGTTTAAAATTGTGTTATTCAGTACCTGGTTGTTTGCCGGAGCTTTCATCTGGCATTTTGTCAAGTCCATAAGGGTCTTTCAGGGCTGATAAAGTATCGTCCAAAGGTTTGGTTGAAAGGTTGTTTTCAACTTTACTTATGGTTGTATTCAGGTCTTTTTCAATAATCGTTGTTTCCCGGCGAATAGATTCACGAGCAGATAATAATTCATTTTTAATCGAATTGGTTTCTTCTCTGAACTCTTTTGTTATATCGTTGGATGCTTTTTTCAGTTCATTCATTGTGCGCCCTAATTTTCTGGCAATTTCCGGCATTTTCTTCGGGCCAAAAATAAGAAAGGCTGCAATAAATATGATCAGAAGTTCGCCTCCGCTGATATCAAGAAATAATAATTGGGCTTCTGTCATCTGGTTGAAATTTTAGGTTCAAAAGTACAAAAAAAAAAGCCCGGAACATATCCGGACTTTTTTTAGCAAAAGTTCATTTTACTTTATTTGGCAGCTTTCTTCAATTCGTCTTTGCGTTTTTTACGACGATTGGATAAATTGATAAAGTCGAATGCAATCGGGGTTGCATTAAAGATTGATGAATAAGTACCAATGGCCACACCAACCATCAACGCAAAGATAAATCCTCTGATAACTTCTCCACCAAAGATGAAGATGGCAATCAATACAACGAGGGTTGTTCCGGCTGTGTTGAATGTACGACCGAGGGTGCTGTTCATAGCGTGGTTCATGTTTTCGCTAAGCTCACGTTTCGGATACAGAGTAATATATTCCCTGATTCTGTCGAAGATAATTACAGTGTCATTGATAGAATAACCAATGATGGTAAGCAAAGCAGCGATAAATGCCTGATCTACCTCAAGGTTAAATGGCAGAATGCCATAGAATATTGAGTAAAGCGAGATTGTAATTAAAGTATCGTGGGTAAGTGATACCAAACCTCCAAGACCATACTGCCATTTCTTAAACCTGATAGCAATGTAAATGAAGATGACAAGAAGAGCAAAGAATACGGCCATTACAGCGCCTTGCTTAATGTCGTCAGCAATGGTAGGTCCTACCTTTTGTGAGCTTAATCTTCCTAATACTTTGGCTTCGTTGTCAGAGGTAAAATCTTTCAAACTCATTGGAGTAGTGTAGAATTGTTTTACTCCGTCAAAAAGTTTGGTTTCCACAATTGAATCAGCCGTTTTGGTGTCGTCATCAATGATGTATTTTGTAGTGATTTTTACCTGGTTACTGGCTCCGAATGTTTTTACTTCAGGGGCTTCACCAAACTGAGTGGCCAAAGCTGAGCGTACATCTCCGGTTGAAACTTCCTTGTCAAACCTTACAACATAAGTACGTCCTCCGGTAAAGTCAACTCCAAAGTTTAATCCTTTAGTTGAAAGGGAGATTATACCAATCAGAATAATAGCACCTGATACAAAGTATAAAGTTTTACGGATGCTGATAAAGTTGATGTTTACCTTGGTGAAAGCGTAACGGGTAATGTTGTTGTCAAAAGATATAGGTTTGTTTTTGGCCAGCAGTCTTTCAAAGATAATTCTTGAAATAAAGATAGCTGTGAAAAGAGAAGTGATGATACCAATGATAAGAGTGGTAGCAAAACCCTGGATAGGACCTGAACCGAATGTGTAAAGAACAATACCCGTAAGTAAGGTGGTTACGTTACCGTCAATAATAGCAGAGTAAGCATTGTTATATCCATCGGTAACAGCCAGTCTCAGTCCTTTACCCGCTCTTAATTCCTCGCGGATACGTTCGTAAATAATTACGTTGGCATCCACTGCCATACCAAGGGTAAGAACAATACCCGCAATACCAGGCAATGTAAGAACTGCGCCAAGAGATGTCAATACTCCGAAAATAAAGAAAATATTGGTAACCAGCGCGAGGTCGGCAACCCAACCAGCACGGTTATAATAAAGGATCATGTAAAGAAGTACAAGGACAAATGCGAGGATAAATGAAGTTAAACCTGCATTAATGGATTCACGTCCAAGTGAAGGTCCAACAATCTCTTCCTGAACAATACGGGCCGGAGCCGGCAGTTTACCAGCTTTCAGAATGTTGGCAAGGTCAAGTGCTTCTTCAATAGAGAAGTTACCAGTAATGGAAGATCTTCCGTTAGGAATCTCTCCGTTTACCCTTGGAGCTGAATAAACATATCCGTCCAGCACAATGGCTATCTGATTGCCAATGTTGTCACCGGTAAGTCTTTTCCATGTTTTGGCTCCATCAGCATTCATCGACATGGAAATTTCAACGCGGCCGTTAGGGTCATAATCCTGACGGGCATCAACTACTGCATCTCCGCCAAGTGGTGCTTTGCCATCGCGGCTGGTAACTTTAAGGGCATTGAGCTCAAGAACATCAGGTCTGTCTTTTTCAGGTTTAACTGTCCAGGCAAGTTTGAGATCACGTGGGAAAACACTTTTAACCTCGCGTAACATACGGTTAACGCGGGCTGTATCTTTAATCATGGCAAAACCAACTGTTGCGCCCTGTCCGGGGAAGTACCTTCCGTCTTTATCGGGGAAGATGGCCGGGTTCAGATAAGCATACAAAGGATTTTGTTTGGCATATTTTTCAAATGACTGTTTTTTGTTGTCAGTAGCAGTTGTGTCACTGATTTTATCAAGCAAGGTTGATTTGGCGGTGTCATTTTGTGCAACTGCAGTGGTGTCTTTAGCCACTTCTGTTTTTGCCAGCGTGTCGCCTGCCATGATGGCTGAGTCAGCAGCATTGGTTCCGGCCATTGAAGCCAGCCTTTTATTGGCATCTTCAAAAAACGGAACTAATTCTGAAAACTGGTATGTTTCCCAGAATTCGAGCTGTGCAGTTCCCTGCAGGAGTTTACGAACACGTTCTGGTTCTTTAATACCCGGCAGCTCAACCAGAATACGGCCAGCTGTCTGAAGTTGCTGAATATTGGGTTGTGCTACCCCGAACCTGTCGATACGGGTGCGGAGAATGTTAAAAGTGCGGTCAATAGCGCCTTTGGTCTCTTCGCGGATAACTGACAGCACTTCATCATTTGTTGAATTAAAGGATACACGATCTTTTAACTCAACGGTGTTGAATATAGCTGCAAGTTTAGCGTTGGGATCAACTTCTGTAAATGATTCACCAAACAGGGTTACAAAATCTTTCTGACTATCGCGCTGTTTCAGGATGGCTTTATCAATGGCCTGGGTGAAAGCAGGATTGGTGCTGTAGCCTGATAATGCTCTTACAATATCCACCACTGAAACTTCCAGCGTTACGTTCATCCCTCCCTTAAGGTCAAGACCAAGGTTCAATTCGCGCTCTTTACATTCCTGATAGGTGTACTTGCGCACAAGAATGTTGAAAACAGTCTGACCTGACATGGAGTCCAGATAATAACGTTCCCTCGATTTGCTGATTGAATCCTGCAGAGTAATTTCTAATCCTGCATTTCCTTTAGCCATTTCTTTTGCCTGACTCCTGGCTGCGTCATTCATGGAGTATTCCTTGGCTTTTTTCTCAACCCTTTTTGTAAAGAATGTGAACGAAAGCTGAAAAAGGCACACAATTGCCAGCGCAATCGCGAAAAATTTAATAGCACCCTTATTCTGCATGTTTAATTTAGATTAAATGTAATAGACTGATTTTTTGAGCCTGCAAATATAGAACATCTATTAGAATTTACCAATTCGGGTTTTTAAGTTTTTTTTAATACGGGAATTATTGCCGCTTTACTACAGCCGCAAGGGAAGTAGTGGCTTTCCGTCTGTTTTTATATCTTGACAGATTGAATAATATACTGATTCAGTCAGTGTTTTGTTGTGGCCAAAACAGCTTTTTGAGTACCTTTGAATACCTTATTTTCTTTGAAGCTTAAAATGATGTATCTAAATGATAAAGAGAGCGATAGGGTGATTATCCGAAGCCGGGTCTTCCTTCCTGGTTTGCTAAATGGAATGATGTTTTGTCTGGCTCAGTTAAAATCAGGATTTTATGTTGAATAAAAAATTGTTTCTTTTTTTACTTACCTGCTTTCTGCTAGGCATCAAAATTTCCTTGATGGCTCAGGATTTAAATGATTTTGGGTTTGTTTTCTGGAAAAATCTACCAGTTAGTGCTTCAAATGTGCAACTTGATAACCCCTGGGCAGGAGGTGTTAACAATGCTCAGTTCGGAAAAATTGATCTGAACCATGATGGTTTCGATGATTTGTTGCTGTTTGACAGGCATGGCGACCGGCTATTGCCATTTCTTTATCAACCGGGTGGTAATCAATCTGATTATTTATATGCACCTGAATACAAAAGATTCTTTCCGGAAATTAAACAGTGGTTTCAGTTGAAGGATTATAATGCTGACGGGCTTCCTGATATTTTTACCTACACCCCCGGAGGAATTATGGTCTACAGGAATGTCAGCAGCGATGAGCCGAAATTTGAGAGGGCTGTGTTTCCGTACATAACGTCTTTGCAAGGAAGCATTTTTACCAATTTACTGGTTACTTATGTTGATTATCCTGCCATTGAAGATTTGGATAATGACGGAGATCTTGACATTTTGACTTTCTGGGGTTTAGGCTCTTATGTGGAGTTGCATCGGAATATGTCGGTTGAATTATATGGAAATGCAGATTCATTGGTTTACCATAAGGTTGATTTTTGCTGGGGCCGCTTTGCTGAAAATCCTGAATCTAACCTGATATATCTCGATACATGCTTCAATAAATCAATGAATCAGCCAGGTAAAAATGACCCTAAACATACAGGATCAACGTTTACTTTGCTAGACATGAACGGTGATCATGTTCTTGACTTATTGCTGGGCGATGTGGATTACAGTGATGCGGTGCCATTGCTCAACGGTGGTGATAATTTTAATGCTGTGATGGTGGAGCAGTTGCCATTTTATCCCTTAAATGAGCCTATTGCCCTGTGGTCTTTCCCTTTGACTGAACACATTGACCTGGAGAATACCGGCAAACCTCAGCTTGTGGTTTCTCCTTTTGACCCGGGCCTGATGAAATCAGAAGGGTCGGAAAGTGTATGGCTGTATGAGAACGTGTCTGTTTCTGATGTTCCTGATTTCAGGCTGAAAACAAAATCTTTTATTCAGAATTCGATGATTGAAACGGGTGTTGGATCATATCCGGTTTTTGCCGATGTGAATAGTGATGGACTGATTGATTTGGTTGTGGGAAATTATGGACTTTTCGATACCTGTATTCTTAATTTGTCAGGTCAGTTAAAGTGCTATTATACGTCGGTTTTGCAGCTGTATCTTAATACAGGAACAATGGATAATCCGGCATTTACATTAATTGACAATGATTTTGCAAATGTTTCGCAACTGGAGCTTCTGGCTGCTTATCCTGCTTTTTTTGATATTGATAATGACGGAGATTTGGATATGCTGATAGGGGAGAGTGAAGGATATTTTCATCTGTTCTCTAATTCTGCAGGACCCGGAAATCTTCCTGTTTTTGAATCTCCGGTTTTGTCATATCAGAATTTAAAAACAGACGGGTATAGTGCCCCGGTTTTTATTGATATTGATAAGGATGGACTGGCAGATATTGTTTCAGGTTCGGCAAGTGGAAAGTTTTCATGGTTTCGGAATGCCGGCTCGCCAACTCAGCCTGATTTTAAATTGATTACCGATTTTTTGGGTAAAGTGAATGTAACAGATGAAATGTTATCATACAAGGGGTACAGCATTCCTGCCTTTATTGAGATGGAGTCAGGCAATTTAAAGCTACTTTCAGGCTCTGAAACGGGCTTATTAAAATATTTTTCGGGGATTTCGGCCGATACTTCCCAGGCTTTCGTTTTGCAGGATGCCCATTTTATGTATCTGACCGAAGGTATCCGTACTGCACCGGCCTGGGCTGATCTCAATCATGATGGTTATCCTGATTTGGCCATAGGAAATTATGCAGGAGGCGTTAGTTTATACAAAGGGACTCCTCCGGGGCCAGCGGGGATTCAGCCGCAGTCATTAAAACAGAAATCCCGGATTCGTATATCTCCCAATCCGGGGAATGGTATTTTTGATATGGAGATTATGAAAGATGGAGAATGGCAGGTGGAATTGTACAGTTCAACTGGGCGTATCATAAAAAAATTCCCGGCCAAAGGCTTTACTGCTCAAAAAGTAAGCATAGAAAAGCCCTGCTCAGGAATAGTTTTTATTAAAGCAACCGCCACCGGAATTGCCGGAGAGCAATTGTTTGGGAAAGCCGTAATTATTCAATAATAGCGTTTGCCGGTGGAGTCGTTGGTTCTTCCAGAAGTCCGAGTTCAAGCACTCTTTTGTCGAAATTAATGGTTGCTTTGCAGTGTTTTAGCAAATCGCAACCCAGTAGACCGTCAATTTGAGGATTGCCCATGCCTCTGAATGATCGGTTGGTTATGCCGAGGTCAATTGACGAAATTTTATAATTATTGATCACAACTGAGCCAATTTCCATTTTTTCGATGGTAGCAACATGGCTGTAAATGCTGGTTGCACCCGGAATAAGATTGCGACGTGAACTGCGTTTAAGTTCTGTCTGACTCACAAATTTCTGAAGATGGTCTGAATCAAGCACTGTTTTTGGAGCACTTGTGTCAACCAATAGCAGGGCGGGTTTGTCATTAATAATTACTCTTGCAAGTAAGTTGTACCCTCCTGTTTCAAAATTGAGTTGAATTAAATTTAGAGATGTCATGTCGTAATTGTTTAAGGTTTATAATTAAGAGACGAGATTCCCGGCTTGCCTCAGAAATTCGGTTTCAATGCGTATTTATTGTAATAAGTTTCGATTGTTTGTACAGCTTCTTCGGCGGTGTCAACCATTGAAAAAATTTTGAGATCGTCGTTGCTGATATTCTTTTCGTTCAGCATTTTTTGTTCAATCCAATCAAACAAGCCCTTCCAGTATTCTTTCGAAACGAGAACAATAGGAAATCTCACTGCTTTATGTGTTTGAATCAAGGTAATTGCTTCAAAAAGTTCGTCGAGCGTTCCATATCCGCCGGGTAAAACAATGTACCCCTGCGAGTATTTCATAAACATTACCTTTCTTACAAAAAAGTAGTCAAAATTTAAGAGTTTATCAGGGTCGATAAACGGATTTGCACTTTGTTCAAAAGGTAATTCTATGTTCAATCCAACTGATTTGCCTCCGCCAAAATGAGCGCCCTTATTGGCTGCTTCCATAATACCGGGGCCTCCGCCTGATATAACGCCAAAGCCTTTTTTGGTGAGCATATAAGCAATTTCTTCAGCCAGTTTATAGTATCGGTTGCTGGCCGGAGTTCTCGCAGAGCCAAAAATGGTCACACACGGGCCTATTCTACCAAGCTTTTCAAAGCCTTCAACAAATTCAGCCATTATCTTAAAAACAGCCCATGAATCGCTGGTCATGATTTCATTCCAGCTTTTGGGCGTAATGGCTTCTCTGATTCTGTCGTCTTCGTTTAGGCCGTCAGCGTACATAAGAGATTTAAAGTATTTTGAAAATTACTTAAAAAAAATCAGGCGGTAAATATACAAATTATTCAATTAATTTACAATTATAAATTTAATTGAGGTTTATATGGAGTTTAAGTGCTTAACTAATTCCTCTTTGATATATATTCCTGTAAGACTTGTTGCATTTTTTGTAACCTGTTCAGGAGTGCCTTCGGCCACAATTTGTCCGCCCCGTTTACCACCGCCCGGGCCCAGGTCAACAATATGATCAGCCACTTTTATAACTTCCATATTGTGTTCAATGACCAGGACTGTATTTCCCCTGTCAACCAGTCTGTTGAGCACGCCCAATAGTACATTCACGTCTTCAAAATGCAATCCGGTGGTTGGCTCATCGAGAATGTAAAGTGTTTTGCCGGTATCTTTTTTTGATAACTCGGTGGCAAGTTTTACGCGCTGGGCTTCACCGCCTGAAAGTGTGGTTGATTGCTGACCAAGTGTGATGTATCCAAGCCCGACTTCTTTTAGTGTTCTTATTTTCTGAAGTATGGATGGAATATTTTCAAAGAATTCGACAGCCTGGTTGATGGTTAGATTCAAAATGTCATTGATGGATTTTCCTTTAAACCTTACTTCAAGGGTTTCCCGGTTATAGCGTTTGCTGTTGCAATTTTCGCAGGGGACCTGAACATCAGGCAGGAAATTCATTTCAATTACCCTGACTCCGGCTCCTTTGCAGGTTTCACATCTGCCACCTTTCACGTTAAATGAAAACCGGCCGGCCTGGTATCCTCTGATTTTAGATTCAGGCAATGACGCAAACAATTTGCGGATATCATCAAAAACTCCGGTGTAAGTCGCCGGATTGGATCGTGGAGTGCGGCCAATAGGCGATTGGTCAATTTCTATTACTTTGTCAAGATTTTCAAGCCCTTGAATACTTGAATAGTGCAAAGGTTTTTTATCTGACCTGTAAAAATGCTGGCTGAGAATAGGGTAGAGCGTTTCGTTGATGAGTGTTGATTTTCCGCTCCCCGAAACGCCGGTTATGCAGTTGAAAACGCCGAGCGGTAATTTAAGGGTTACATTCTGCAGGTTGTTACCTGAGGCCCCTTTGAGTACCAGATTGTTGCCATTGCTTTTTCTTCTGTGTGCCGGAATTTCAATTTTTCTTGTTCCATTCAGGTATTGGCAGGTTATTGAATTAAATTTCGGCAATTCGGCAGGTGTGCCGGCTGCTACAATTTTACCTCCGTGAATTCCTGCACCCGGGCCAATGTCAATTACGTAATCGGCAGATAAGATCATGTCCTGATCATGTTCCACTACAATCACTGAGTTTCCAACATCGCGCAAATCCTGCAGTGCCTGAATAAGCTTTTGATTGTCGCGTTGATGAAGTCCAATACTGGGCTCGTCAAGAATGTAAAGAACGCCAACCAATTGTGAGCCGATTTGGGTTGCCAGGCGTATACGCTGGGCTTCGCCTCCCGATAAACTACCTGCAGGGCGGTTAATCGTAAGATAATCAAGACCCACATTTAATAAAAATTGAATCCGGTTTTTAATTTCTCTTACAATCTCGTGGGCTACCAGCCGGTGGCGTTCGTCTGAGAAGAGATCTTCGCGGCTGAACCATTCGTCAAGTGAACTTAAGTCAAGCTCAGCCAAATCTGCTATGGTTTTTCCCCCAATTTTAAAGTTTAGTGATTCGGATTTAAGCCTTGCACCTTTACATTCAGGACATTCTACATAATTCATAAAGTTGCTGGCCCATTTCCTTACACCGCTGGCTCCGTTTTCAACAGCCTGTGTGGCTATATAATTGACGATGCCTTCAAAATTCAGTGAATAGGACGAGGTAACTCCAAGGTATTCATTCTTAACCTTCAGCACTTCGTCGGTTCCATAAAGAATGGCATGAATGGCTGATTCCGGAATTTCGCTAATGGGAGTATCAAGCTTAAAGCCGTATTTTTCGCCCAGCGCCTCTATTTGCCTGAATATCCAGGTGGTTTTGGCTTCGCCCAAAGGTGCTATTCCTCCTTTTTTGATGCTTTTTTTGGGATCCGGAATGATTTTATTGAGGTCAACTTCGGTAATTGTGCCCAGTCCGTTGCAATGCGGACATGCGCCATAAGGAGAGTTAAAAGAAAACGAATTGGGCTCTGGCTCGTCAAAGGCAGCTCCTGTGGCAGGATCCATCAGCTTTTTACTCAGGTATCGGATGTCGCCTGAAGCAGGCTCAATCATCATAATGGTTCCTTTGCCTTGTCTGAGGGCAGTTTGTACCGATGAATTGATGCGCTGCACATTTTTTTCTTTTACCTGCGTTTTGTCAACAACCAACTCTATATCATGCGTTTTGTATCGGTCGAGCTGTAGCCCAAAACTGATTTCACGCAGTTCACCATCGATTCTCACTCTTAAAAAGCCTTGCTTGCGAAGTTGTTCGAACAATTCTCTATAATGTCCTTTTCTGCCTTTAACAAGCGGAGCTAGAATGATGATTTCCTTCTCATCGAACAATTCATGGATAAGATCGATGATTTTTTGTTCAGAATATTTGACTAACGGAAGGCCTGTAACCGGCGATATGGCCTCAGACGCCCGGGCGAATAAAAGGCGCATAAAGTCATAAATTTCGGTGATGGTTCCAACTGTTGAGCGCGGGTTTCGTGAAGTTGACTTTTGCTCAATAGAAATAACCGGGCTTAGCCCGTTAATCTCATCAACATCAGGGCGTTCTAAATTGCCAATAAACTGCCGGGCATAAGCTGAAAATGTTTCCATGTAGCGGCGTTGTCCTTCGGCATAAATGGTGTCAAAAGCCAGTGATGATTTTCCGCTGCCACTTAACCCGGTAATAACTACAAGGCTGTTGCGGGGAATGGTGAGGTCAATGTTCTGAAGATTATGCACCCGTGCTCCGAATATTTCAAGCTGTTCTTCAGGGTCATTTAATGACTCACGGGGTATGTTGGGGGTATGCTGATTGTTTTGATTCATTATTCAATCCGATCCGGTAATTCAGGGTTTCTGCAGAGGCAATTCTTCGCCTTTTTGGCCAAATATTGCATCCGGGTTTTCTGTTTCAGATATCAGTTTCTTATAGGAAGTGTATCCGCTTTGCGGCAATTCGATCTGGTAAGTTTTGCGTTCTTTATTTATAAGCTGATCGGTTCTTAACCATGGATTGAACTCTTTCAATATCCTGTAATTGACTTTATTCTGGTTTGCAAAGGTAATGAGATCTGTAATACTGGTGTCAACCGAAATGCTATAGGTGGGGATTACCGGATACAAATCTTTCTCACGAAGATAAAAGCCATATTCTGTTGGCTTTTCAATGATAAGTTTCATGGCCAGTATTCTGAAAATGTATCTGGAAGTTTCGGCATTCAGATATAAATCAAAATAATTGTCAGCTTTTTGGCGGTTCAGTTCTTTGCTAATACGCCCGGGACCCGCATTGTATGAAGCTGCTGCCAGAGTCCAGTTATTGTATGAGTTGTAAGATGCCCTGAGGTATTTGCAGGCTGCTTCGGTTGATTTTGCCGCATGGTACCGCTCGTCAACCTGCTCGTTTACTTCAAGTCCGTACTGGCGGCCGGTTTTGTCAAGAAATTGCCAGAAACCCGACGCATTGGACGGGGAAACTACATTTATAAGACCACTTTCTATTAAAGCCAGATATTTAAAGTCATCGGGAATGTTATTCTTTTTCAGAATGGGCTCGATTAAAGGGAAATAGCGGGCAGCTCTCTTGATGAGAAGTAGGGTGTTGGAGTGCCAGTAAGTGTTAACCAGTAATTCGCGGTCAAGCCCCTCCCTCACATAATATAAATCCATAGGGACTTGTTCCCCTGCAAATGCAAGCGTATCGGGAAGTGCAATTGCCTGAACCCTGTTGTGTGCAGCAAACGATTCGCGGTATTGTGTGTCGTTTTGCTTGTGGTTGCCGGTAAAACAAAGAAATGTGAACAGAGATCCTGCCAGGAATACAATGAAAAATATAATCAGGGGTTTGCGAAATGTCATTTTTATGTGAAGTTTTTGAAGTGTTTGTGCCAATGCCTGGTGCTGATGATATGATAACGTTTTAAAGCGCAGTTTCGTTTGTGTAAATCTTACTTTCGGCAGTTTTATTTGTAGCCGGTGCTGTTATGCAGTGGTTTGGCAGTAATATTTACTGATTATGAGTTTTACGCTTTTATATGGGAAGCGTTGTATAGAGAATCCCTGCTTTTATTCAACAGGGTGCAGGAGTGTTGTATTGACCTTATTTACCCGGAAATGCGTTGTCCGGGCAATCTCTGGTTTCATCGAAAGGCCAGTAAATAGAATGTTGTTTTTTTTAAAATATATGACCCAGTTCACTGAACAAGGGCGCAACTACATCTTTGGCAGAAAGAATCGGATTGTTGTTTCCCCAATGGATATTGAGGTCGGGATCGTCCCATCTCACGCTTCCTTCAGATTCTTTGTTATAAATGTTGGTGCATTTGTAGAAAAAGACTGTATTGTCCTCAAGCGTAAGAAAACCATGAGCAAATCCGGCAGGAATCCAATACATCCATTTGTTGTGCTCAGTGAGTTCTATGGCAGCCCATTTACCATACCAGGGAGAGCCTTGCCTGAGATCAACCGCTACATCAAGCACAGCACCCCGCATTACCCTAACCAGTTTACCCTGCGCAAAAGGGGGTTTCTGAAAATGCAGGCCTCGCAAAACTCCTTTCATCGATTTGCTCTCGTTGTCCTGAACAAAATTTGCATCAATTCCTGCATTCATGAATTTTTGCTTGTTGTATGATTCGAAAAAATAACCACGCTCATCGGCAAATACCTGTGGCTTAATGATGAGGACATCGGGAATTTCGGTGGGAACAATTTCCATAAAAGTAAAGGTTGGATGAATAAGTTGATGGTTGTATTCTCGTTGAGCTTTATTGCAACTGAGGGTGTAAATATACTGAATCCTTTTGGTCTGATAAAGAAACAACCTTCCGGAATTTTTAGCCCGGAAGGTTGTTGAAACTAATCAATCAGTTGACTGATTATATGTGAATTACTTCATCATAAGCGGCTGCAACCGCCTCCATAATGGCTTCTGACATGGTAGGATGCGGATGTACGGATTTGATGATTTCTTCACCGGTTGTTTCCAGTTTGCGGGCAACAACAACTTCGGCAATCATTTCAGTAACATTATCGCCAATCAGGTGGGCTCCCAGCCATTCGCCATATTTTGCATCAAAAATAACTTTTACAAAGCCTTCTTTTGAACCGGCTGCACTGGCTTTACCGGAAGCAGAGTAGGGGAATTTACCAACTTTAACATCGTAACCGGCTTCACGGGCTGCTTTTTCGGTCATGCCTACTGATGCAATTTCGGGATGTGTGTATGTACAGCCCGGGATATTGCCATAGTTGATGGGCTCAACATGTTTGCCGGCAATTTTTTCAACACATAAAATGCCTTCATGCGATGCTACATGAGCCAGTGCCGGCCCGTGAACGATATCTCCAATGGCATATACTCCTTCAACGTTGGTGCGATAATAATCGTCAACTATAACTTTGCCTTTTTCAGTCAGAACACCGGTCTCTTCAAGTCCGAGGCCTTCAAGATTGGTTGCAATGCCAACAGCTGAAAGGACAATTTCTGCTTCAATAACTTCTTCTCCTTTTTTGGTTTTTACAGTCACTTTGCACAGGTCGCCACTGGTGTCAACTGATTCAACAGTAGAAGAGGTCATGACTTTCATTCCCGATTTTTTGAAACTGCGCTCCAGCTGTTTGGAAACTTCTTCGTCTTCAATGGGAACTACATTCGGCATAAACTCAACCAGTGTTACTTTTGTGCCAATGGCATTGTAAAAGTAGGCAAACTCAGATCCAATGGCTCCTGAACCTACCACAACCATGCTTTCAGGCTTTTGGGGAAGTGTCATGGCTTCACGGTAGCCAATAATTTTTTTTCCATCCTGCTTCAGGTTTGGCAATTCGCGTGAACGGGCGCCGGTAGCAAGGATGATATGTGCAGCCTGATAATCGGTTTTGTTTCCGTCAGCGTCTGTAACTTCAACAATTTTGCCGGGCTTAAGCTTTCCTGAGCCGCTAATTACTTCAATTTTATTTTTTTTGAAAAGAAACTGAATGCCCTTGCTCATGCCTTCGGCTACGCCACGGCTGCGTTTTACAATGGCTTCAAAATCTGCACTCACTTCGCCGTTGATGCTGATTCCATAGTCTGCTGCATGTTTTGCGTACTCAAATACCTGCGCACTTTTAAGCAGAGCTTTCGTTGGGATACATCCCCAGTTGAGACAGATGCCTCCAAGCTCAGAACGTTCAACAACGCCAACTTTAAAGCCAAGTTGAGATGCTCTGATAGCAGCTACATAACCGCCGGGACCAGAACCAATTACTATTACATCGTAATTCATAGATGATTGTTTTTTATAATTTCCGTGTGTCAATGCCGCATTTAATTAGAATGTACGTTTACCCAAACGTAAAAAATCTCAACAACCTTGATTAATTAAGGAATGCGACTTCTGGAATTTGATTAATGAAAGAACATTTTTAAGCAAATTCTTAATATCAATGCAAAATTAAGAAAATACACCGCTTTAACAAGCGGGAATGGCTTTTGTTTAAGAGTTGCGTTAACATAATTTTCCCATTTTTATTAGTCGTCAAATTTACTTTGCAACCTGATAGCATTGGCCTGTAAATGAACCTGTCATCATATCTGAATGAATATTTTGGTATATTTGTTTGCATTGCATGCAAATTGTGGATTTATTAAATGCTTCAGCAGTAAACCACTATTGGTAAGGTGTAGTTTGTTTTAACAGAATGATGGTTAATTAAATCAAAGGTATGGTTATAAAAGTGCTGGAAATGGTTCGCATCGCCATAGTTTGCGTTGCATTTTATGCAGGATATAATATTGGTTTTGGCGAAGATGGTGTGTATCGGCCTGATACTCAACTCCATTTTATGATTCCAGTCGTTATTGTTGCAATAGCTGGCATATCTGGTCTGGAAGGATTGTTTCTGGGAAAGCAATCGGCTGAAATGAAAGGCTTTGAAACCGGAAGTAATTATCAGCGGCAATCGGCTATCGCACTTTTATCATATGCAGCAGTTGCTATTGTTGTTTATTTCTCGGGCTGGGGCATAAAGTCAGAACTGACAATTTTCTTCGCTTTCATCTTCTTTTTTGTTTTTTCAGGACTCAATCATGCGCTTGATGCAATAAATAGAAGGAACTATAAATGGCAAAATATTAACCGGCCATTTATTACACTTTTGTTGGTTGCCGGAATGATTTATCCGATTGTTGAAGCGATTAAGTTGATGTGACAGGGTTGTATGATTCAAATTTCAGTGTGTCATCAATATTTGGTAATTAAAAGAGCAGAGACTGCCATCAAAAGTATAATAAGCATAGCCAAACTTATTTCGTTCTGTTAACAAATGACCAATTCATTGAATTGTTATAGGTAAACTTTTGGCTTTTCAGAGGTGATATGATGGAGTTACTTTAGTTGTTTGCTGACAATCTCTGCGCTTTAAAAGAGCTTTAATCGCTATTTAACTATACTTCTGATTTCAGCATTATAGTCAACGGTTATATCCATCCATTCGTCCAGCATGTTTTGCCAGCTTCCCTGGCCAAAGAGTTTTTCAAATGCTGCTTTGGGGCCTGGATCTTCAGCCCAGCTGGCATAAGTGTCAAAGCTCCATAGAAGTGCTATATCTGCATTGTTGCTTGTGTGAATGGGGTTGTTATAAACCAAGAAAGACACATTTCCCATTGATTCATAAGTTTTCTTCAATTTTTCAGCAAGGACTTTAAATCTGTAATATTGACCACGTTTAAGATCTACAGTCCAGGCTTCATAATAAGCTGATTTTTTCAGAATGTCCATCCCAAATGAAAGATCAGGGTTGTAATTCCACAAACTTGTTTCTCCATAAGTTTCAACCAGGGGATCAACTGTTTCTGACCAGTCTTTGGCATGCCCGTTATCTTTGGCCGGGCGGGTGTCTAATCCAGCATAAGTGGCGGGGCCGAAAACCCAAACATACCAACCGGCTTTTTCGCCGTATTCCACCTTGCGCAGTCCGGCTTTGTAAGGCCCGTCAGGGTGGAACTTTTGGTTATGAGCCTTAATGGCGGCCTCAAATTTGTCGTCCATGCCTCTTTTAGGGAGAATGTACAGATTTTCAAATACAATTGTAGGTGAATCAGCAGGTTGCTGGGCAAAAGTAATTCCTGCTATCATCAACACAATAGAGATAAGGATAAAATACTTTTTCATGGTACTGTTGTTTTGGTTAATAATATCGTAAAGATAATCAATAATTTACGCTTATTTAGAATAATTATAAATAATATATTGTTTTTGCTGATTATTATTTTTCTACTGATGGATATGAGGAGAGTAAACTGTGATGATTACTGATGTTTCAGGTGTTGAGGGCGTTTTTGTATTTCGCAGGTTTTATCTGTTTTTTATTTTGGCACAACTGATTTACCAACTTGTCAGGTTGGTTTTGACAATATGTTGATTTCTGTGGATGAATGGTTTCTGATGAAGCGCTTATGTCAATACCCGACAGTTTTGTTTTTCAACGCTGAAGTCAGAAAATACCCCAATTGGGTTAGGCTTATGCTGTCTGTTATAATTTAACAAACTTTTTTAGCGTAAATCCTTCATTTGATTCAATTTTTAAGAAGTAAACTCCTGGCTTCAGATTGTCAATGTTAAGATAGTTGCCACTGCGTATTCTAACTGTTTTCGAAACCGCTAATCCAGCCTGATTTAATATTTGAAATGAGAAAGCTTGTTCCGATTTGCCATACCTGATATTTAGCATTTTCGAAGCCGGGTTAGGAAATAATTCCACCTCGTTTGAAATAGGGTTGTTATTGTTATGCTCATCGATACCCACGGATGATTTTTTATACATTTGACCTTTATTGTCAAGAAAATATCCCGTGCTTTCGTTAGCAAAATATACCTGTTTTATGTCATTGGTAATTCCGGTATTTTCTGTTGACCAACTGATTCCACCGTTCATTGTTTTGATTAACAGGCCATTGTTGCAGGCTAAAAACCCCAAGCTGTCATTGACGAAATATAAAGAATTGACTAATTGTGAGGTATTTGTAGCGATTGGATTCCAGCTTTGACCGCTATCAACAGATTTGTACAATGTGCCATTTCTACCCGCAATATATCCTGTGTGCAGTGAGGTGAACTGTATGTTCATTAGCTTTTCCGGCCCGCTTGTCAGTACTGTATTCCAGGTTTTAGCTGAATCGGTTGATTGAATGCAGATATAGTTTTGAGCTGTATCCCTGCAAAAAATAAACCCGGTTGAATCGTTCACAAAGTCTATTTCATAAGCGTTGCGGTATAAGTCAGATAAAGAGTCAACAGTGCAAAACCCATTGTTTGAAACTATCACATTTATCAAAGACGATTGGTAATCTCTTGAAGCTAGATAATAGCCTAGATTTTCATTGGGGTAGGATATTTTACTCACGTCCCAGAGATATGTATTGTTGGGTACATCAGTCCAGGATGAACCCCCGTCTGTGGTTTTGCTTACACCCAAAAACATATTGCCACACAGCTTAAAGCCTGTGGTTTCGTTTAAAAAACACATATCCGTCAGATAGTCTGGGTAATAGTTCTCACCATGTGAATACATGGCTGTAGAGGTGTTCCAGGCATCGGTGGTTTTATAAATTGTGTATGTGTTACAATGAATGGCCGAAAAATGTGAGGCATAATAGCCAGTGTTTGCTGATAGAAAACATGTTTTTACAACATTTTCACGCAGATACTGGATAAAGTTCCATTGCGAATAGGCTGTATTCATAGCTATGGCCATTATTGAAAGCAGAAATAGTTTTCTCATAAATAATGCAATTGATGAATGAACTAGTTAAGTAATTTGTAGAGGCTTAAATGTTGGCTAAGAACCGGGCCGGTATTATATTCTTTATGTGGATTGCATTGGAGAATAACACAAAATTAATCATTTATCCCGATTAAGCCAAATAGTCTTTGTGTAAACCTGAATATGGATTACATGCCCAATTCACGTTCAAAACCGGTTTCAAGTGAAATAAAAGTTTCAGTAAAAGTAATTTCGGGAATCGATTGTATTTGCTCTACAATTACCTGTTTCAGGTGCTCATTGTTGCGGGTATAAAGTTTAACCAGCAGGCTGTATTTGCCTGAAATATGGTGGCATTCAACAATTTCAGGTATTTTTTCAATTTTTTTAAAGACTTCGTCGTGTGTTGAAGTAGAAGTAAGATTAACCTGAATGCCGATGAAGGCGCAGGTTTGAAATCCCATGCCCTGGGGATTGAGCCTGAGCGAGGAGCCAGCAATAACACCGGCCTCTTCCATTTTGGCTACCCGCTGGTGGATGGCCGCTCCTGAAACTTTACATTTGCGGGCAACTTCAACAAAAGGGGTACGAGCGTCTGCATTAAGCAAATTGATGATTTTTTTATCGAGACTATCAAGATGAAAGTTGTGGTTCATGTTTTTAGCTGCTTTGATTAGAATATTTTGCAAAAATGCTAAAAATGATTAGATATTTTAAAAAAATAAGCTTAATGGGTTTGGTAATATCAGATATGGTTGACAATATGTTTAATAATGATATTTTTGCTTGAAACTTTTTAGTTTTTTACTGAATATACTGTTCAAAATATAAACCTTAAAAACAAGCAATATGAAATTCGATCCGGCTAGTCAGATTCAGGACTTACGTCAATTTGGCGAATTTGGTGGCGTAAACCCATCAATAACTGATTCGGCAACTTTTACCTTTATGGAGGCCAAAACAATGGTTGATACGTTTCATGGAGAGACCGAAGGTTGTTTCCTGTACTCACGTCATTGGAATCCCAGTAATAAATTTCTGGCCGATGCCATGGCTGCCATGGAAGGCACAGAAGCCGGCTGGGTTACAGGAAGTGGCATGGGTGCTATTACGACCACTATTTTGCACCTGATTTCATGCGGCGACCACATTGTTTCGAGTATCACTACTTACGGAGGTACTTTTGCATTTTTGGCAAATTATCTGAAAAAATTTAATGTTGAAGTTTCATTTGTCGACATTACCGACCTGAAAGCTGTTGAAGCAGCCATTCGTCCGAACACCAGAATGATTTATACTGAAAGCATGACCAATCCATTGCTTCAGATATCTGACATTCCTTCATTGGCTGCTATTGCCAACAAGAACAATATCAAGCTTGTTGTTGATAATACGTTTACCCCGATGATTATTAGCCCTGCCCGTCTTGGCGCTCATGTTGTGGTTTATAGTCTTACCAAGTTTGTAAATGGTAAAAACGATTGTGTTGCAGGTGCTATTTGTGCCAGCAATGAATTCATCAATTCGATGATTGATGTAAATGACGGGACAGCCATGCTGTTAGGGCCGGTACTTGATCCTTTGCGCTCGTCATCTATCCTGAAGAATATGCACACGTTACATATCCGTATGAAACAGCATAGCTACAATGCAGCCTATCTGGCTGAGAAATTTACAGCAGCTGGTATTCGCACCATTTATCCGGGTCTGCCTGCTCATCCTGGCCATGATTTACTGAAAACCATGATGAATGACCAGTTTGGTTTTGGTGGGATGATTGCCATTGATTTGGAAACTGCCGAAAAAGCTTCAGCATTTATGGAAGATATGGAAGCCAATGATGTTGGATATCTGGCGGTTAGTCTTGGCTATTTTAAAACTTTGTTCAGCAATTCAGGTAAAAGTACTTCGAGCGAAGTTCCTGAAGACGTGCAGCGTAAAATGGGTCTGAGCGAAGGCCTGGTGCGCTACAGTGTTGGTCTTGACAATGATATCGAACGCAGCTGGCTGAAAATTGAACAAAGCCTGAAAAAAGTTGGCTTTATCAAATAAGGCCTGACGGATTAAATGATTTGTCAGAAAGCCCTGAACCGTCAGCCATCAGTTGATGTTTCAGGGCTTTTTTATTCCTGTTGCTGGCAAAATCCCCGGCAGGTATTTACATGGTTTCTGTCTGAAAAGCGAATTTTGAGCGTAACATTTGTAGGCCTCTTCAGAAAAAGTTTGAGCTGCCACAATTGATAAATTAATTATCAAATGAGAAATCAGGTTTATGTTGAAATGGAGTTTTTTTTCTAAAAAAGAAGAAGGCCCTTAAACAAGAGCCTTCTTTCGGTTAACTAATGAGCTTTTCTTTTCTGTTGAAGTTCAATACTTCTTTTAAATTTATATTTAAGTGCTTTTTGCTGAAGTTCGCCGGTTTCTTTTTTATGCTTTATCAGCTTCATGATTTCTTCAGGAGAATAGGCGTTGACATTTGTTTTGCTGACTACGGTTTGGTAATCAGTGTTTTGGTAGAGTTTGGGTTGCTTTTTTACTTCGGTATTCTTTTGGGCAGCCCCACCCTGAATCAAACCATTTACAAATTCAAAAGGTTTGCCGTCAGCAGTGCTGTAAAAGTAAAAATTGTTGTCTTCATTCGCTTCAGCGATATCGTCAAACCCATCAGCCAGCAGCACCAGGTAGTATTTACCGTTAATGGTTGAAGGCATTGAGTAATTAAACAGAAAATCAGCTTCCTGTTGATTGTAAAGGGCTGCAGCAACACTCACCCCAGAAGGAACATTGATGTAATTCCACCAGCTTCCGGCAACACCTATGCCACCATCCCAATATGCATTATCGCCGGGCGTGGTGCTAAATTCATCAGTATAATAGTCATGAATAAGAATTTCATAATCGTTGGCATCGTAAGCGTTGTAGAACATATACAGAATGCTCCAGCGTGATGATGCCATTATGGTTTGTGTGCCTGAATTGTATACGTTGTAGGTAATTTGTCTGTCAAGAGGGTTGGTCGATTCCGGATTGTCTTCATCAATCAGGTTCCAGGCCAATAGGTCTAAACCTGTAATGATATTGCCAGAGCCTACCTGACCACCTGAAACATTGACATCAGTTTTGTTTTGTGCTACAAAAGCAGCAAAGCAGAAGTTGCTGACAAAGAAGTCGTAATCTACCCAAATAGTGCCTGCATTTCCCCATGTATTTCCCCATGTGTTGATGACCTTGAATGCGTTTTTGCTGTCATCATACCCGGCAAGTACCATGGCATGGTAGGCATGTTGCATTCCGGGGTTCAGGTAAGTGTCATAGTCAATTACCGCGTCGCTGTTCCACCGCATAAAACGGTCGCCGAGTTTGGCTCCGAAAGCGATAGGCCTGCCTTCAGCAAGATATGCCTTGAAGTTTTCTACGGTCATGGAGGCGCTGTTACTTTGGTCAGCTATTTTCCGATAGTTTAAAAGTTTATTGTCAGCTGCATCCTGCGTCCAATCCTGAGGAGGGGTTTGACTGCAATCACCCATGCTTGAATAGGGCACAGTTGCCATGGAAGCTCCTCCGCGCGAAATAAGTTGGTCCATAGCAGATTCGAACTGGGTTCCGTTGCAATTACTTCCTTTTTCGGCGCTGGGAATAGCCCAGAAAACGTCTTTCGGGCTGGTTTGGTTTGAGGCTTGAGCCAACTGGCTGGCTGTCCATTGGTTGTCAATTCCATTCATGGCTGTTTTCAGATTATACCCAACGGCCCAGGCAACACAAGTACCATATTCACCCTGATCACCAATCGGAGGGAATTTGCCCGTAAGGTTAACACTTGATGGCAGTGCGCCTGTGTTATCATTAACATCCAAATCCTGTGGAATCTCATCGAGATTTTCATCTTCTGCATTCCAACTGGCCATTGCCTGAACCAGAATTTCGCTCAGAAACTGTGTTACTTCCTCTTTTGTGCAACTGCTGAATGAAAAGGTTATTGCTAAAAAAGCCATCAAGGGAATAAGTATGGCAGATGTAGCCGGTTTGATGAGGCGGTTTCTCATGTGTTTGTTGTTATAGGTTAATTTTTGGTTTTGCTTTGTATTATTGTTCGGAAAACTCTTTGAATGTAGCAAATTGTGTGCCTTTTGTTATAATTGTTCCGGCCGGGCCGGTTGTAAATTCTTCCATAACAGGCTTGCCAAGCGTAAAAATAGTGCCGGAGAGATCAAATTGGCCATTCACCGTTGATTTGCTTAAATTTACACTATGGCAGAATGTGCTGTTGGTCAAAGTAGCGTTACCCTGAAATTGAACGCTGATAAGGTCAAGTTTACCCCATACGGTTGTATTGGCCATTCTGAAATCATTGCCAAAATTGGCATAGGTGAAATATGCATCACTTTTAAAATTGGTGAGTGAAAGTTCACATTTGCCATTGCAGTCCAGGTCGCTGAAACGGGCATTCCCAACAAAATCAGAGCTCTGAAAAGTTAGTTTCCCTGATGTTTTACCTTTAAAAAAATCGATAGCACCTCCTATGAAGGATTCCTGCATACTGAAGAATTTTTCGGATGTAAAGGCAGTAAAATAAGTTTGTCTGCCTTTAAAAGTCACATTGTTAAATAAGGCTTTTTCTCTGAAAATGGCTCCTGTAAAGTTAGCCATTCCATCAACTATCATGTTGTCAAATTCTGCGTTTGCCCTGAAATCGCAGGCTTCAAATGTAAGAGTGCTTTTAAAATGAGTTGTAACAGCCGCCTTATCACTTGTATTGTTGGTGGTTACCCTGCCCATAAAAATACAATCGATAAAAGTTACCGGCACTTCAATTGCAGTAATTAAATGCGAAGAGCTGAATGTTACTTTTGACTTTGTCCTGGTGAAATCCAGATCTCCGGTAATGATTTTACCTGAGATTTCAACAGCTTTGCCCTTGTCAATGGTTTTAATGATGTCATCGGGACTGATGCCATTGTTCACTTCCGGAAGGGTATCGGCTTTGCAGCCTGATATAATAAGCATTGAAAGTAAAAGTAATAAAACAGATTTCTTCATATTTGTTATTTTTGTCATGCAATTTAGTGAGTTTTTGATTAATCGGGAGCTGATCCGGTGCTGGGTTGATGATTTTAATTTATCAAAATGTAATTTCTCCATAACAGCATGACATGCTGGCGAATGCAAAATTTATTAAATCAATAAAGAGACCGCGGGATAAACAAATATCCGGCGATCCCTTATGAATTGCATATTCCAATGCTTTACTCTATCACAAAACTCTTTACAACAGGCTCTGAATTGTCTGTACCCAGGGCAATTTCTACTTCATAAACACCGGCAGGCCATCCATTGTTTGGGATATTCAGACTTGATTGCATGTTGAAAGTTGTTCCGCCATCTGGGGTATTGATGGTTACAGCGTCAATTTTTATCCGGCTGTCGCCCTGATAATACCAGGTAAACGTAACAGGGGTTTCTGCAGGGGCGTTTTTTACAACAATTGAGCAATAAATAACCGGAGTTGAAGTGCCAAACATCGGGTTATCCTGTGGGCATTGATTATCGGTAACTGATTCACAAACTTTTACATCAGCTATATTTGCAGTTGACACATTGCAGCTGTTTAAAGTTACAATGATTCCCAATGCTATCAATAATAAAATGGTTGCCTTTTTCATTTTTTTTCGTTTTAAAAGTTAAGGATAGATGAATTGATTTGTTGTGAGAAAATAAAGTGAAGTGCTGAAAAAAACTGTCATCTCTTGTTGTCGTGCTTTTAATCCGGTATTTTTATGTTGCTCAAGTTTTAACTCAAGCAAATACAACAGGCAGTATGCAGTTTTAAACCATTGAAGGAAATCTCAGCATATTCATTATCAGATAAAATAAATGCCCCCGTCATAAATGAGTTTGGCAGGGGCTTTTATTGGGGTATTACTTTAACGTTATGGTTATACTTGCTGAAGTCATATTTCTTTTGAGGTTGGGATAAATGTAATATGTGCCTGGCTTTAAAATTGTACCAATGGGTTTTTCAAGATTGTAAAACTGGTGTACAATAGCATTGTCTTTCACAATCCAGAATCCTTCGCAATCTCCTGTTGCTGTTATTATCTTCATGTCTTTGGTAATCTTTACCGGAGTTGATTTTAGTTCTGCATTTTTTCCTGCATTACCTTTGTTTTGTGTGCCAGAAATGGTCACATTTTGTGCGTTGAGTGCTACAACCATGAGCATGATGCCCAATACAATCATAAGTTTTTTCATACTTGAGGTTTTTAGATTTACCAGCTAAGTTAAAATGCCACTCAAGCCAAAGTATGGCAAATGAGAAATTGCCGGACCCCTTTTAGTATTCGTGCAGGATGGTTTATTATACAAAGGAAAAATTGGTGAGGCAATTCACCTGTTCAGCCTAAAGGTGTCTTCCCATTTGTTGGATGAGCTGAATAATTTGTTCTTTTTTTCTGAAGGATACGGGAATGATTGAGCCATCTTTCATTCCCAGTGTGCCACCTTCTCTTTTATCAAAATGATCAATTTGCCTGATATTGATCAGATGCGATTGATGCACCCTGATAAAACCTGCATCAGCAAGCAATTCATCATATTCTTTCAGCGTGCGTGAAACCAATACCTTTTTGTGGTTGGTCAGGTGAAAAAGTGTGTAATTATTGTCAGATTGACAACGAACTATATCGGTAATATTGATCAAATGAATGGCTTCGGCAGTTTTAAGAACTATTTTATTGTCAGGGCTTTCGGGATTTGTATATGCATTTTTAAGTATTTCTATCTGTGAATTGGATGTTGAATTGGATGAATGTTTGTCCAGTTTTTCTATTGTTTGAACCAGGTCGTCAGGGATAACTGGTTTAACCAGGTAGTCCATGGCGCTGAATTTGAATGCTTTAATGGCGTAATCTTCGAATGCGGTTACAAATACAACCAGAAAATTACGTGATGTGAAATGGTCAAGGAGGTCAAAGCCACTGCCGTCACCGAGATGTATGTCAAGGAAAACCAGGTCGGGTTCGTACTCATTTATAACCTCAATGCCTGAAGTAACGCCATCGGCCTGAGCAATGATGTCAATATTTGGTGCATAAATTTTCAGAAGAAGGCCGAGTGCTTCACGCGCGCTTTTTTCGTCGTCGATGAGTATAGTTCTGAGCATATTATGAATAGTTTACAGGTATTTCAAACGTTACGCGGGTTCCTGATGCCTGATTGTTATTGTTGTACAAGTCCTCAATTTTGTATTGAATTTTCAGTTTGTGTTTTTTTCTGAGAAACTCAAGCCTCTCTTCGGTAATGCCAGTTCCGTAAGATTGATGAGTGCTATTTTCGGGTCTTATTTCTTTTGAACGGGCACGTCCAATGCCATTGTCTTCAATCAGGAATACTATATAATTTCCCCGGAGAGTCATTTGTAACAGGATGTGACCTGCATTTTCTTTTTTTGAGAGGCCATGTTCAACGGCATTTTCGATATATGGCTGAGCCAGCATAGGCGGAATTTTGGTTAAAGCACGATCAAGTTTCGGATCAATATCAATATGAAAAGTGAACTTGCCGGCAAACCTGATTTGCTGCAATCGCAGGTAATACTCAAGCAATTGAATTTCTTTTTCAAGCGTAATATATTCTTCTTTTGTGTTTTCAAGTATCAGGCGCATTAGTCTTGCAAATTCTGACAGGTACCGGCCTGCTTCTTTTTCGTCTTTTTTATAAATATATGCTTGTATGGCAACCAGCGCATTGAAAATAAAATGAGGATTTATCTGAGCCCTTAAAAGCAGGGTTTTGAGCTCGGTATTCTTTTCTCTGATTAAAATTCGTTGATATGTGCTTCTGATTATCAGTATAATAATGCTTAGCAAAATAACTGCACTCAGGATAATAAACCAGCTTTTTCTCCAGAATGGTGGCTGGATGGCGATATCAACAGATTTCATTCTGATGTCTTTCCAGTTGCTGTTGTCAATGGCAAGTTGAATTTCAAGTACGTATTTTCCAGCCGGAACATTGGTGTATCGTGCCTGTGTATTGCCTTTTTGCACGATATTCCAGTCGTTTTCCAGTCCTATTAATCTGTAACGGTAGCTGTATTCATTGCTTGATGCTAAATCAGAACTTGAAAATTCAACTGAGAAGTAATTTTCATCATATTGGAGGATGATTTGATGAACATCTGAAAGATCTGAAATCCGTGTTACACCTTTTACGCTGAGCTCTGTCAGAAATATGTCAGGTAGAAGGTTTGATTCAATCATGAGTTCAGGGTTAAAAATACATAACCCGCTTTTACTGCCAAACAGGATTCTTCCGTCATGCAACAAGGTGCCCGCTCTGAAATCCTCATTCATTTTTATGTGGGAGAGGGCTGGGAATGACATGCCATAATTCCATTGGGGATTAAAACTCAGAATACCCGATTCTGTTCCCAGCCAAAGCATGCCTGATTGATCCTGAATTATTTTGTAAACGTGGTTGCAGGCAAGACCCTTAAGATTGCCCCACACATTGAAGGTATTAAACCTGGGATCGTAACAAAAAAGACTGTCAGCTGCAATCCAAATCCGGCCTGATTTGTCTTCCAGAATGTCATAAATGGTTAATCCTTCAAAGGAGGTTTTTAGCTCAGGTTGGTTAAAAAAACGTTGGGAAGTGTCTTTCTCAGGATAATAAATATGCAGCCCCGACCGGGTAGTGCCTATCCAAACCTGGTTTTTACTATCTGTATATAAGCGTGTTATCAGACGCGAACTACCCGGGGCGTTTAATTTGTACATCAGATTTCTGCCAAAACTGTTCTTTTTCCGATCAAAAAGCTGAAGTCCTTTGGCGCCCCAGAATCCGACATAAAACTGTCCGCTCTTATCCTCTGCAAAATCATAGTACCAATCTTGCAGTCTGTTCATCGGATTGAACGTAAATAGCTCAAAATGATTCTTGTTTTTTCGTTTTCTGGCAAAGCCTTTTCCATCCCAAAGTCCGATGTAAAGGTCGCCATGGATGTCTTCATAAAAACAACTTACATTGTCGCAGGGTAAGGCTCCTGTGTAGGCATCTGATGAGCGGAAATGCTTTAAACTGTTGGTCTCCGGGTTGTATAAGTCTATGCCATGGTCCTTGTATCCAATCCATACATTTCCGGTTTTGTCGGTTAAGGCTGCGGTAACAAAGTTTGATGATAGTGTATGTTCATTCCCCGGTATATGATACAGGAAATCGGCTGCATTGTTGCTCTTTCTGAAGTATGAAAGTCCGTTGTTGGTTGCTATCCATATGGTACCGGTGCGATCGGCATATATTTTATTTACATAATTGTCGGGGATGGCATTGATATTATTGATGTCAGCAGTGTAATGTATCATTTTTTGTGTATGCAGTATGTACTGATACACACCATTGCCTGTGCCAAGCCAAATGCTGTTGTTGTCGGGCTGTATAATTGAAAATGTGGAAACGTTCAGAAATCGACTGAATGTTCTTTTTTCAGAATTGAACAAATAGGCTCCATCAATGCCTGAAACCCAAAAATTTCCTGATTTATCTTCAAAGAAACAGGAAATGTCGTCTGCGCGTTTTTTTTCTGGTTTTTCTCCTGCATCAATCTGAACGAGTTTATTCAGTTTTGTGTCGAGATAGTTGGGCGAAAGTCCCCGTCCGCCTACCCAGAGTATTCCTTTCTTGTCTCTGTATATCGAATGATAATAATAGTAAGGCTGCCATATAGCTGCATGTCTCCAGTATTGCAAACAAGCATAATTTTTTTTATTTAGTTTAATAAGATAACCGCTTTGTACTTCAATCCATAACAGCGAATCTCCTTCGGGCAGTATAGACCTGATGTGGCTTGCATCAATGTCTTGTATGTTGACAGGGACTTTAATAAATTGTTCTTTTTGCCTGTCATGGTAGCATAATCCCTGTTCTGTTCCAATCCAGAGTGTTCCGTTGTTGTCTTCTGCCAGACAGGTTACTGCACCTCCGGGCAAGCTGCCGGGTTTGTCAGATTGGTGCTGATAGGATTTCATTTTAATGCCATCGAAGCGGTTAAGTCCCTGTAAGGTACCTATCCACAGAAAGTTATGATGGTCCTGAATGATGTCAATAATCTGGTTATGTGTTAATCCGTCATTGGTTGTAAGTGTTCTGAAATGCGCGTAGGGATTTTCCTGTATGGAAATAACAGCCGGATTCTGACAGGCGGCCTCTCTTGCTATGAGCGCCAAAAGCAAAAGGAAAAAAGTTTCAAATTGCCTGGTAATTAATGATATGCGGTTTTTTGTTGTCAATGTATTTCTGGTGTGTTGATAGTTGTTCTTCTTGATGGGAGGCAGATTTTACTACTACGGCATTTTAAGTAAATTGATATAGCCCGTGAAATTGAATCTGAAGGCCCGAAACTACCCATGTCACGAAAATGGAAACCGGGATGTTTTTTGCCTGGTTAATTTGCTGGTTTCGTGTTTGACCAAAGTAGTTTTTCAAAAATACTGACAAAGTTCATTACATGCAAATCTTGGTGACCTCCATTATGTTCATTGATGGTTTATGGACTGTTATAAACCCCAAGAAATTTTAACACAGCCAGATATTATAGCCATACACAAGGTTGAAAATACCTACACTCCAT
This sequence comes from Lentimicrobiaceae bacterium, assembly GCA_020636745.1. NCBI lineage: Bacteria > Pseudomonadati > Bacteroidota > Bacteroidia > Bacteroidales > Lentimicrobiaceae > Lentimicrobiaceae bacterium. Next base: position 57,405 of record JACJXH010000006.1, read on the forward strand.
TGGGCCAGCTTAAACAGAAGAAAATAACGGAAGGTACCACTATCCTTCAAACCATAGATTATACTTACAACATTCGTGGAGTATCTTTACGATGCAAACGGCAACCTGATAAAAGATGCTAACAAAGGAATTATTGAAATAAACTACAACTTTCTGAACTTGCCAGGTGAATTAGAATTTACGGGTAACAAAAGATTATCATACCTTTACAATGCGAATGGTAACAAAATAAGGCAGGATGTAATTCTTGCAAACTTATTAGACAAGCGCACTGATTTTATCTCTAACGTTGTCTTTATCAGCAACACTCCAGCATGGATTAATTTTGACGAGGGAAGGGTAATTATAAACCAAGGTGCAGTGTATTATTTTACGGAAACCCACCTTACTTCTCAGCCCCGCCCTCTTCCCGACTATTCGGGAAGAGGGCAGGGGGAGGTGCAGCAGGATGAAATGAACCTGGGGTGGTTGGATTATGGGGCGAGGTTTTATGACCCGTAATTGGGGAGATGGCATATTGTTGACCCAAGTGCAGAGAAATATTCTTTTTGGAGTCCATATAATTATGCGTTTAATAATCCTTTAAATGTAATTGACCCAAATGGGTGTGACGGTATTTCAGTTGTCGATTGTTATATCTTTTATGGAATTGAATGTTTTTACCGGTTTTATGGTGATTGAAAGCGGTTTATATCACCGGCCAGCTCGGGTGTATAAAAAAAGCACCCCTGGTAAGAGGTGCTTTTTACTTGAAGCGTTTTATTAAAATTACCTGAGAGGAAAATAGCTTGTTCCGCTATAAGTTCCGTTAATCCAGTCAACACGGTAATGAGTAGGGCAATCGTCTCCTGAAACGGGTTCGTTGTTGCTGTTATAGCCGAAGGTAATTGTGGCACTTTTTTCAGCAGCCGGAATCTGGTGGACTTTGATGCCTGAAACAGGATTCCAATCGCACGTTTCCCTGTAAACCACTGATTGTGTAATCTGAGTGTAAAATTCTTCACCTTTTCGGTTTAATCCCCAGCTTACAAGGTTGCTGTAGTCGCCAGCAGTGCCAAATCCATCAACAGTCATCAATAATTCTCCGCGTGCGCCGGTATAGGTGCGCTGACGTGCAAAATACCACTCGCGTGTAGAACCGTTGTCAAATGTAATAGACATATGGCCATTTACCCTGTGGATAAGTGATGTAAAGCCATTGTGCCCTAGCATAAAGATAGCGCCTCCGCTTACATTTGTAAAAGTTTTTGAACCGTTCAGGATAGTGGTTTTGTTGTTTGAAACTCTGGTAACTGTGTAGTTAATATATTTGATATTTACACTTGCACCTTCCATACACCAGAATGTTCCGACTGCTTTTTTGATTTCAACCTGGCCGGTTCTGAAAAGTCTGCCGTTACATGTAAGTCCATTATATGTTATGAAAATAGTAATTGTATCATTGACGACAGAAGTTGAATCAATGGTAGCATTACATGGTAACCTGTCGGTCGATTTGAAATCACTTCCACTAAAACTCAGTACACCTTCAACATCCTGAAGGGCATCATTGGTAATTTCTTCAACATTAATGTCGTCATTGGAGAGCTCGGTTAACGAAGCAGCATCATTGGTTCCTTCTTCTAACTTGTCTTTCTGGCAACCGGTTAAGGTTAGTCCGGTTAAGGTTAGCATAAAAGCTGCAGTGCGCAATAGGTTACGTGTTTTCATCGTCATTGGGTTAAAGTTTATTGATTTCATTTCTTTCGTTTACAACGTAATTCTTAATCTTTATTCGTTGTGTACAAATAATACACGCAATTGCTTTTTTACCCTTACGGGTTTTCAAAAAAAAATGTAATGCCGGTTGATTTTTGTTTTTGTGAGGCTTAAGGTTTAGTTTCTATTTATAGTTTGGGTTTGTATTCATTGTAACTCCGGCAATTTCAGTTTTTTGTATAACAGCGCAAATGCCAAAATAACCCATGCCATTTCCGCTCAGATTGGTTGGCAGGTTGGCAGGGGCAGTATTGAACAAGCCTCCCTGCCAGGTAGTTTCTGATAAAAGGGCTCTGAGGTATGCTGCATGCTCCGTTGTGAGTGAGTATTTTCGCTCGGTGATTGTTGTGCCCGATGGAAATCTGATGCTTTCCATCTCTGGCGCAAAAATCTGGCTGACATCAATGGTCGGCAATGAATAGTACAATAACCGGGCATGTGTTTCATCATACGTTTGGTTCTCATAACCCGCCACTGCCGACCAGTCGAGTAGTATTTCATACATGGCCGGGCGCAGGGCATTGAATGGATTGGCAACCCAGGTAATTTTATATAAGCGGGAATCCTTGTCCAATGTATATCTCAAAAAAATAAACTCAGTGCCAACGGCCATTCGTGCTTTGGATGTAACTATTTTATTTTCGTAAGATATCAGCAAAGAGTATTCTCTATTGATTTTGGCAGCAAAAAGGTCATTTGAAAGATAAGTCCCGGGGTTTTCCTGATCTTCATGAAAATAGTAAATCTTATCATTGGAGCTGACTACAAGACTTGCTCCGGAAACAACTGCAGGGCTGTCATTGTCAAATGTGTATGGTTTAGTCAGTTTAATTTGCTGAATTTTGTTCTCATTGGTAATCAATCCGTCAACAACGATGTAATTTGAGTCGTTTGTATGCAAAGTCCAGCTTGTTTCCTTTTCGCAGGAAACAAGGCTAAGTAGTAAACAAAGGAGCGCTGTCAGCTTTTTCATCTCTGGTTTGTCAACTTTATTAAAATCTGAAAGTGTAGTTTATTGAAGGAATTGCTCCCGCAACTGAAATGGTTGTTGGGATAATTTCGTAGTTCCCGTTTATATCTGATGGTACATAAAAGTTGCCGTTGTCGTCCATTATTTTGTTAAAGTTTGCTGAAAATGGATTACTCCGTCCGTAAAGATTGTATACCGAAAGAACAATACTTTGTTTGAAGCGGCTTTCAGGTTTACTTATTTTATAGCTTATGGCTATGTCCATTCTGTGATAATCGGGCAAACGGTCGTTGTTTTTTTTACCATAAACAGGAACCTGATATCCATTATAATCAATAAAGGCTATTGGAGTGGTGATGGCTGAACCTGTCATGTATATCCAGTTTGCCGACAAGTCCCAATGCTGGCCTACCGGAAAAGAAATGCTCACAAAAAGGTTGTGAGGCCGGTCATATCCGGCCGCAAATTCTTTAGAGTTGTTGATGCCCTCAATTGTTTTATATGCCCGGGTGTAAGTGTATCCAACCCATCCATTCAGTTTTCCCTTGTTTTTACGAAGCAGAAATTCAAGTCCGTATGACCGGGCTTTGCCAAATCTGAGCTCACCTTCAATCAGTGGATTGAATAGCATATTGGCGTGATCTTTATAGTCAATCTGATTGTAAAATATTTTGTAGAATGTTTCAAGGGTCAGGTATAACCCATTTTTATTGAGAGTCTTCAGATATCCCAGCGTAAATTGGTTTGCATGCTGGGGTTTGATGTTGGGCCCGGCAGGAGCCCAAACTTCAAGTGAAGTAAACGGACTGGTTGAGTTGGAGAGCATTTGCAGGTATTGTGCTGTACGGCTATATCCGGCTCTGAGTGATGAGTTTTTGCCTGTCAGCAAGTTCATATTGAATCGCGGTTCAAAATTCAGATATGGTGAATAATAACGACCTGATGCCACCTGAAGTGTGTCATAAACAATATGATTGGGATCGAAAAAGAATACAGACGTCGGGCCAAAATTAAACCATGAACTTATCCTCATTCCATAGGCGAATGAAAGCCGGCTGCCTATATTTTGATTGAGACTCATATACATATTTAAACCCAATGAATTGTATAATGCCATTTCGGCTTTGTAACGCTGTTGTTTGTCGCCTGAAACATTTAAATTGCCCGGGTTTGAGTGGTGCGTGTTGAGCTCAATTCCTGTTTTGAATGTGTTTGCCGGATTTATATAATAAGTAAGATCAGTCTTCAGCGTTTTATTGTTGATTGATGAGTGCCAGTAGTCGTCCTGCTCGCGCGAAACAAACAAGTAGTAGTTGTACTGGCTGAAAATGGCGGTTGTGTTTGAAAATAACTTATTGCTATACAGGTGATTCCATCTGATTGTTGCAGTGGTATTGTCCCAGTTGATTCCAAAAGTGTGCAGCGACCCGTTTGTAACCCTGCTAAAAATGTCATTTCCTCTGAAGGCTGTGATGAAAAGCCTGTTTTTGGAGTTGATTTTGATATTTATTTTGAAGTTAAAGTCGTAAAAATTAATGGAGAAGGTGTTGCTGTTCAAACTTCGGTTATTCAGCCAGTTCATGTTAGATTTTCTGGCCGACAAGATAAAGGAGCTTTTTTCTTTCAAAATCGGGCCCTCAACTGTCAGATCGGAAGTGTAAACGCCCAGATTACCGGAAAAGCCCAGCCTGTTAAAGTTTCCGTCTTTGGCCCTTACATCCACCACTGATGAAAGCCGGCCTCCGAAAGATGCCGGAAAATCACCTTTATAGGCTTTTATATCCTTGATAGCATCGGGGGCGAGTGCTGAGAAAAAGCCAAATAAGTGTGCCGGATTAAAAATGGGTGCTTCATCAATCAGCAACAGATTCTGGTCGCTGTTTCCGCCCCGGACGTAATAAAAACTTGAACCGTCGCCAAAGGCATTAAAGCCCGGGATGGCCTGAATTGATTTTACTACATCAATGTTGCCGGCAAAACCAGGCATTTGCTTAAGCATGAGTGATGTAATGTTAAAATTGCCTGATGCTCCGGTTTTTAAATGCTGAATATCTTCTTCGGGAGCTGTTATTTCAACCTCACGCATACGGATGTGTGATTCGTGCAGATTAACCTGCACTGTTTTATCCTGATTCAGGTTGATATTTATAGCTTTTGTCTGGTAGCCCAGCAGCGAAAAATACATCTGGTACTTGCCTTGGGCAAGGGTAATGGAGAAGAAACCATATCCGTTGGTTGATGTTCCCTTGCCCGATATTTTATCATAAATATTCGCACCAATCATCACTTCGCCGCTCAGGCTGTCGCGCACGTAACCGCTTATGGTGTAATACGTTGTCTTCTCTTGATTGGACTTGCCCTCGTCTGGTAGAGTTTTGTTGATTTTCAGGATAATTTGATTCTCAGTTTCAAAATATCTGATGTTCAGAGGTGGTAATATTTCGTCAAGGACGAACCTTGCCGTTTTGTTTTCAAATGAAATATTGATTTTCTGGTTAACAGGAATCGATTGTGGATTATATGAGAAATGCAGTCCTGTTTGCTGACTGATTTCAGAAAGTATTTCACTCAGTGGCATGCTGGCTGATGCAATGGAGATTTTTTGGTCCAGATTCTGAGCTTGCAGTGTAAAACCAGCAGCCAGTAAAATGGCTGTTGTGAAAAGTACTTTGAATATAAAAACTTTAACCTTCAAAGAGATATTTGGTTTTATAAAGTGTTTATTGTGAGGTGTTTGTATGGTTTTTGCAATGCCTGATTGCGCCTGCATGTAAAGTCTTGGCTGTTTTAGTTAATTGCATCCTTTGCCACCCAGCAGAATCAAGCCGTTTTCTTGTTTTATTTCAATATCCAGCGTAGCCTGAATTACATGAAGAACCGATGTAAGAGATTGGTTGTCAAAAACAGCTGTTAGCCGGCAGTTTGCAAGTTGTTGGTTTTCAAGTTTTATTGGTTTTTGAAATACTTTTTCCAGCGTTGCAGCTACATTGTCGAGCCCCGAATTGTTAAATGTAATTACCCCGGTTTTCCATGCCATGTAATTGGGGTCCAAATTTGGAGTTGTAACTATTTTCTTCTCAATAGTGGATATTTCTGCCTGCTCACCCGGCTTAAGTATAACTTTTTCAGAAATGTTGTCATTAAAATATAATGAAACCTTTCCGGTGGTAAGTATTACCTGAATGGTGTTTTTGCCTGAAGTGGTGTTTACATTGAAGGAAGTGCCCAAGACCTCAATCCGCGCGTCATTTCCAGCCACAATGAATGGCCGGTTTGTATCATGAACCACGTTAAAGTATGCCTCGCCCTCTAATTTTACAAATCTGTTTTTTTTATTGAAGTCAGCGTTATATTCAATCATTGACCCTTTGTAGAGATGAATGACTGAGCCGTCAGGCAATATCTGTTCCAGATTTCCTTTTTCAGCTGTGACAATAACTTTTGAAGAGAAGATGTTTAAATAAAAAAGTGCAGCTGCAATGCTTAGTAAAGTGAGAATGCCTGCCGCAACTTTCCACGACTTGAAAAAAGTGATAAGAACACCCTTCCGATGTAATTTTTGATGGAATGGGCGTGATGATGCAGAATCAAGTTTTGCAGAAAGTTCGTTCCATTCATCATTCAGATTTACACCCGAAGCAATAGAGTCTTTGACAGTAAGGGCCCAGGTTTTGCGATATTCTTCAAATAATTGCAGGTGATCTTTGTCTTCAGTCAACCACACTGATAGCAATTCCATATCTTCAGGCGATATTTCGCCTGCAAAATAGGCCGCAATCAACTCTTCGTAATAGGTGGTTTCCCTTTTCATAGCATTTTTCTGTTAATAATACACCGTTTTCGGGCTTTACCCTTAGTCGTTTTTTTAATTATTGTTGATGATTAATTCCTGAATAAGAGGCTGAATGATGAGAAGTGCTGCCGGAAAAGCCAACACATAACCAGCAAGTTTTTCACGCATATGCTGCAGGGCTTTCGACATTTGTGCTTCCACTGTTTTTACCGAAATATTCAGTTTTTCAGCAATTTCCTGATATTTCAGATTCTCATAACGGCTTAGCAGAAATATTTCACGGCATTTTTCGGGAAGTTCGGCAATGGCTTTCTGAATGGTTTGATGAAGCTCTTGCACAACCAGTGCGTCGGTGTCTGGTTGATGGCTGACTTCCAGCAAATCTTCAATCTGCATAAGGTTTTTGTTGAATTTGCGATTGTCGCGCAGGTAATTATGACACCGGTTGTGGACAGAAGTAGTAAGATATGATTTCACCGAACGCGTTACATCCACAGAGGCCCTTTTTTCCCAGAGAGAGATGAAGGAATCCTGAACAATTTCTTTTGCAGTTTCAAGGTCTTTAACATACTTTACTGCAAAGAAGCAAAGCCCTTTGTATTCATTACGAAAAAGTGTTTCAAAAGCTTCTTTGTCGAACAACATCTGGTATCAGTAGTTTGCCTTGTTTTACAAAAGTAAGGTTTTCGCAATCATGGTCAACGTATTTTGATTGTAACGCTTTGCCGGGAAAAATGTTGCAGATTTTGTTCAAAGCAGAATCTGATAATCTGTGTTGAATAGTTCACTTATCTTTGCCTGAAATATAAACGCAGATGAATTTCAATACATTAATTACTCAGCGTCAGAGTGTTCGCCGATATGCAACAACTCAGGTTGAAGACGAAAAATTAAACATGTGCCTCGAAGCTGCCCGTTTGGCTCCTTCGGCCAGCAACTCCCAGCCCTGGCGATTTGTGGTAGTCACTGATGAACCGCTTCGTACACAAGTGGCAAAAGCCACATTTTCTGATGTTCAGTTGATTAACAAATTTACCCTTCAGGCTCCGGTAATGATAGCGATAGTTATGGAAAAAGCCCGGCTTATCACACGGTTGGCCATGATGGTGAAGAAAAAAGAATGGCCTTTGATTGATATTGGAATTGCGGCAGAGCACTTTTGTTTGCAGGCAGCCGAAGTTGGTTTGGGAACATGTATGCTTGGCTGGTTTGATGAAAAGAAAATTCAAAAGCTGCTTAATATTCCTGGAGATAAATCAATTGCACTGCTCATAAGCGTTGGATATGCAGAGGATGGCTACAAATTGCGTTTAAAAACCAGAAAAAGCCTTGATGAAATAGTCAATTATAACGTTTATAAAGATTCGGATTAAATGAAATTAGCCTTTCGCGAGTAACTCACGAAAGGCTTGTGTTCTACTTTTGGGATATCCTGAAAACGAACCATACCACCGCTGAAAAAATAAAAATAACAAATCCATACAATGGAGCCAGAAGTGAAACTTTTATTCCTCCGGCTATCAGTGAAGGTGAAATGTCGCTGAATTCTGATAAAATGCCGAGCATTTGCATCATGCCGGTAATTTGCCCCAACAGTCCCCATAAAAAAGCCAAACTGCCCAAAAAAAGAATGGCTTCAGTTCGTTTGGCATAATTTGCAGGCTTTGTTGTATTTATTTGGGCTCTTCGATAGGCCTGCATGCCCGAGAGGAGAATTATACCTATGGCCAGTAAGTAAATCGGAAGCATAAACCATATACCTCCTTCAATCAAATGTTTGTACAACATGGTTTAGATTTTAGGTGAATAATGAGCCAATATTAGCGCTGAATATGATTCTCTGAAAACTATTTAGGCCAACGGCCAGTATTAACCCCCGAACTGCAAAATAACCTCCTTTTTCATTATAATCTGTCGTTAAGGGCGAAAAACAAGTTGTTTGCCGAAATTCTCCAGACTGTATTTTGCCCTGTTGTCAAATGGATATATCTTTGGCTCAGGCCATGGAAAATAATAATCAACTCATTACCCTTATTTCAAAACATCCTAAAGTCTGGCAGTTGCTCTATTGGTTGCTGGCGGCTCTGGTGTTGTTTTTTGTTTTTACCAATAATGGTACCAGATTGAATATCAGAGTTATGCTGGTGCTTTCATTGATTCTAATGAGTTTTAGTCTGGCTTATTTTATAAATTACTATCTGATTCCCCGTTTTTTGTTTACGGGTAAATATTTCAGATTTTTTTATTTATCGGCTTTTGCCATTGTTCTTTCAGTTTGGATTAACTACTTATCAGTCCTGACTATTATCTGGTATCAGGTTCTTACAGTGCCTCAATCAGGGTTGCCGGGGAACGATGATGTAATTTTATTGATATCAGGAAATTATCTGATTATTTTGCTCGCAGCATTTATACATTTTCTAAAGGAAGCCTTCCGGAAGTCGGTTGAATCTGAACGCATTGGCAGACAAAAAGCTGAAGCTGAATTAAAGTTAAAGGAAGTAAGGCTACGTATGCTGCAGGGGCAGCTTCATCCCCATTTTTTGTTTAATATGCTGAATAATCTTTATGGTTTATGGATGGAAAATTCAGCTGCTACACCTGATGTTATCCTGAAATTGTCGTCAATGCTGGATTTTATGCTTTATGAATGTAATCAGACAAAAATTTCATTAGGCAAAGAGATCAGGTTGATACGCGATTTTATCGATCTGGAAATACTCAGGCATGATACCCGATTGTTTTGCGATATTAAGTTACCCGAAGCGAATCATGGTCCACAGGTTGCACCCTTGATTTTCTTTACTTTCATCGAAAATGCATTTAAACATGGTGTTGATAAAACTTCAGGTGAGAGTTTTGTAAAGGTTGCGATGTCTCTCAAAGGTTATTCAGTAGAAATGATTGTGGAGAATAGTGTTACCGGTAGCTGCCAGCCTTTGTCAGCAAATGGTGGAACAGGGATTGGACTCATGAATGTAAATGAGCGTTTAAATTTGCTTTATCCGGGAAAGTATTCGTTGAAAATTGAATGTATAAATGGTGTTTTCAGCGTTTGCATCGAATTGTTTACTGATTAGCTGACAACTGCATGGAAAATAAAACTACCTGTGTTATTATAGATGATGAGCCTATTGCCATCAGGGTGATAAAATCGCATCTTGAAAAAATAGAAGGCTTTGTTCTTTTAGGTGGATTTACCGATGCTCTTGCTGCTTTAAAGGTGCTGAGTCATGAACAGGTTGATCTGTTGTTTCTTGATATTCAAATGCCTGGATTGAATGGAATTTCCTTTCTCAAGTCAATGCAGCACCCGCCTGCAGTCATTTTTACTACGGCTTACCGCGATTATGCTGCTGATGCTTTTGAAGTTGATGCCATTGATTATTTACTCAAACCGGTATCATTCGAAAGGTTTCTGAAAGCTATCAACAAGTTTACAGAAAAAGTGAAGCAGGTTTCAGACGATGATGGCATGACAGAGCCTGCTTTAAAGGATTTCATCATCCTGAAATCAGATAAGAAAAATTACAAAGTGCCTTTAGATGATATTCAATACATTGAAAGCCTGGATGACTATATTAAGGTTCATACTATTCACAAAATGCTGGTGTGTTATCAGCGTTTATCAGCCCTTGAAACAATGCTGAATAGTTCCCGGTTTGTGCGCATACACCGTGCTTTTATCATCAATGTTAAATACGTAAGTATGTTTACAAGCCATTCCGTTGAAATCAATGGCAAGCAAATTCCTATCGGACGTATTTATCGTGAACAGGCAAAAAAGAGCCTGACATAAGGTTCAAGTCGTAAAAAACCATTCACATTTATTGCAGTTTTTTCACTCCTCATGGTGCAGGTGTTTTTTTTTGAAAACGCGGCATTATCATTCTGAAAAAGAAGGATTTAATTAACCGCTTTTTTGATGGTAATGGCTTGCTGAATTTTTGTAACTTTGCAGGTCTGGGAATTTTACTGAATACTCCTGAATTTATTTCTCAGTTCATTACTTAAAGCCGCATAATTGCATTAAAAGATAATATATTTATATGCCTAAAAAAGAAGAAAGATGTTCGTTTTGTGGTCGTCCGCGAAGTGAAACCAATATGCTTATAGCAGGCCTGGATGCTCACATTTGTGATTATTGTGTAGATCAGGCTTCTGATATTTTACGCGAAGAGATTAAATCATCAGGCACAGGCAAAGATTTCTCGAAGGTAAAATTGCATAAACCTGCTGAAATCAAGCAATACCTCGATCAGTATGTAATTGGCCAGGATGATGCTAAAAAAGTATTGTCGGTAGCAGTATACAATCATTATAAGCGTATTGGACAGGCTGTTGCCAAAGATGATGTTGAAATTGAAAAGTCCAATATTATTCTTGTCGGGGAAACCGGTACGGGAAAAACACTGCTGGCCCGCACCATCGCCAAGCTGCTGCATGTGCCTTTTTGCATTGCTGATGCCACTGTGCTGACAGAAGCAGGATATGTGGGTGAAGATGTAGAAAGTATCCTTTCCAGATTGCTCCAGGCTTCTGATTATGATGTGGCTGCAGCTGAAAAAGGGATTGTTTTTATTGATGAAATTGATAAAATTGCCCGTAAGAGTGATAATCCAAGCATTACTCGCGATGTTTCGGGTGAAGGCGTGCAACAGGCGATGCTTAAATTGTTGGAAGGCTCCATTGTGAATGTTCCCCCGCAAGGAGGTCGTAAGCATCCCGAACAGAAAATGATTCAGATTAATACGCATAATATCCTTTTTATTGCAGGAGGAGCTTTTGATGGTATTGAGAAGAAAATAGCTTCACGCATGCAAACCAATGTGATTGGCTATTCATCGGGTAATGATCTTGAAGTGGTTGACCGCAGCAATCTTTTGCAATATATAGCGCCTCAGGATTTAAAAAGCTTTGGCCTGATTCCTGAATTGGTGGGCCGTTTGCCGGTATTAACTTATCTGAGCCCGCTTGATGCCAAAGTATTGAGGCAGATTCTTACTGAACCGCGAAATTCGCTGGTAAAACAGTTTGTTAGGCTTTTCGAAATGGATGGCATTAAGCTTACTTTCAATGAGCAGGTATATGAATACATCGTTGAAAAGGCAATTGAATTTAAGCTGGGCGCCCGCGGACTTCGTTCTATTATGGAGGCCATTCTGATTGACGCCATGTATGAACTGCCTTCCAATCAGGATACACTTGAACTGAAAATTACACGTCAGTACGCAGAAGAGAAGCTCCGAAAAGCCAATATGACCCGGCTTAAAGTTGCTTAGCTTTTAATTCCGTATTGATTTATTACGGAGCTAAAACAAAAAATAAAGTGTTGCGTTTTATCAATCGGCATTGTATTTGTATTCTTCATTGACGGTATCATTTAGCAACAATGGCATGAAACGCCTTTTTCTTATATTGCTTTTCTCAGCTGGACTGATTACATCCGCAATATCTCAATCTTATGATGTGATAATAGCGCGGGCAAAAATTGTAGATGGAGACACCATTCCCATGATGAGTTTGCCCGAAGTCAGGATTAAAGGATTTATTATTTACCGTACTCCCTCTGATCAACGGCGTTTCGACCGCCTGGTCAGGAATGTTAAAAAAGTGTATCCTTATGCAAAACTGGCTGGTATTAAACTCAATGAGTATGATGCGATGATGGCCGGACTTGATGAAAAGGAGCAAAGAAAATTATACAAACGTGCTGAGGAGGAACTAAAAGCTCAATTTGGCGAAGAACTGAAAGGACTTACTTTTACACAAGGACGTATTTTGCTAAAGTTGGTTGATCGTGAAACAGGAAACCCTACCTATCATATAGTTAAAGAGCTTAGGGGAAGTTTTGTTGCTTTTTTCTGGCAGAATCTGAGTCGGCTTTTTGGTTATAATCTGAAGGAAAAGTATGATCCGCAAGGCAAGGACAGAGATATCGAAACTATTGTTCAGATGATTGAAAATGGATTAATTTAAGTTTAAGACGCAAAATATGGCTTTGCTTAAGCTTCTGCCTTTTTCGAATAGAATAAGCCTGACATGGACCACTTTATGATGATAATGGAGCATAAAAATATCTAATCAACAACAAAAAAGCCGGTTTTAACCGGCTTTTTTGTTGTTGGGGATGCCCAATTTTATCTTACTCTATGGTATTTGAATGAACTGTCATTCAAGATATCGGCAAGCCATTCATATGAACCATCTGAATAAACGATAGCCAATTCAGGGTAAGTCTCATTGTATTCAGTATCGGTGTACATTCTGAACTCAATATCACCTATTTTGGCGTTAATTCCGGTATGGCTTAATTCCATATCCAGCTGGTTGTTCAGGAAGTTCAAATCATAGGAGCCCTGGTTCATATCAACTTCATCCATGTGGTTTTGAATAGCAGCCATATTCATCCAGCCTTCAGCTTTAAGCGGAGTAACTGTTTGGCTGCCAATGGCTTTTGTTAATTCTGTCATGTCAGAAGAATAATGCAGATCCCAATCGTATGCCATCAGCACGTTTCCTGATTCTTTAAATGTAAGAGATGTGTTGAAATCAGTGCCGCTGCCACTCAGGCTGGTTTGAAATTCATAAGGAGCCATATTCATACTGGCAGTCATCCCTGTTGGAAATCCACTGTCGTCATACGATGCAGTATAAGTCATGGTCATTTGACTTACATCGTCAAGCTTCAGGGCAACACTTACATTTGTAGGAACCATTTCCTCGTAAGTTTCTGTTACCCATGTCTGCATATACTCATCATAATAAGTTTCAGTATAAGAGATGGTTTTGTAAGAGAGGTTGTCAAGCAAAAGAACTGCATTGTTTTGCTGGGCAGCATATGCAGCTTCGTCGGCAGGGAATGTTAATTGCAATGATGTTGTACTGTTTTCAACCAACTCAAAGTCATCCAATAAGAAATTAAAACGATAAATGCCAAAATCGCCAACTTCGTTAGCTCCTTTTTCAGCGGAATTATGGCGGAACGCTGATTTTACTTTAGCAAGGTGAAGTTTCCCTGAATTGAAAGCCAGATTTTTGAGATTTGACTTCCAGTCGCCATTGTCCATTAATTGGGTCAGAAAATCGAGTGAAACCATAGCTGGCTTATTCATCATACTTTCCATTTCAACTGAAATGGATTGGCTCGCAGTTCTTAATTCTGTTTTCGCCTCTGAGGCTGAAATCTCTTTCTTTTTCTCGTCTTTACCACATCCTGAAAATAAGATTATGGAAGAAAGAAAAACAAACGCGGCAAGGTGTCTTGTCTTCATTTTTTTGGTTGGTTTTGGTTGGTTTAATATTTCTTTAGCAAAGATATTAAAATTGCGTAAAAATCCAAATATCTGTTATGAATTCTCAATTTCTGACGACCTTTGCACTTATGAAAGCAGGCAATAAGATAAAAGTAATTATGCAACGATCAGAATTTGTTTTATTTAATCTCGTTCTTCTACTGTTTGCGTTTATGGGTATTCATGGATGTACAGGCATATCTGACACTGCTAATGCCGAACAAATAGTGGTGGGCTCGGTTTTAAAAGCTAATAGTGACACCATTGAACTGAAAAGGGGAGATATTCTGGTGCGGCCTAATTTAAACCTTTTGCCGGGCTCATCGTTTGTGGCAAATGGTAAAAATTTCGGTCATGCTGCTTTGGTGGTCAAGGGGTATAAACATACAAATGTTGATAGCCTGCTTGCCGGTGCAGTCATTGTGGAGTCAATTGCCAAAGATGTTCCTGCTGCATTTCAGGTGCGCGAAATCAACGCAATGGTGTCCAGTCGGATGGAAGCTTTTGATAATCATAATTTTGGCAATTCATATGTCTCGAACCGATACCGTTTGCGGCTGCAGTTACATAAAACTCAGGTTGACAGTATTGTTGATTTTGCGTTATCCCAGAAGGGGAAGTTGTCTTCATGGAATGCTTCCAAGTATTTTCCTGTAGCTCAGGAGCAGCAAACTGTTGCCGGAGGTTTGATAAAAAATGAAACCTGGTATTGCTCATTGCTTGTTTGGCAGTCGTTTTTGAATGTTACCGGAATTGATTTAGACCCAAACGGGGGGTATATGGTTTATCCAAATGACTTAATCAACAGTCCTTATTTTGATCAACTTCCTGAGGGAGAAGGACGCATAAGATTTTAATGGTTTTTCAGATGCCCGGCGCTTTATTAATTGAAATTAATGGGGCATGGTGGTCTTCATGTTAAGAATTTTCCTGACAGAGAATAATAAATCTTCCAGATTTTCGGTGCTGCCATCGTTATAATACATGATGAGATTTACACGCGAGCGGCCGGGTGCCTGCGCCAGTTTTACCTGACCAAGTTCAAACCCCTCTTCATCACTTAGCGTGATTTTTGTGTTTTTATTGAAGTCATTGAAGAAGTTTTCTGAAATTTTATCGGAAAAACAAAAGCCGGATGTCATTTCCACTTTTATCGGAAATACTTCCAACTCTATATTTTTGGCATCGTAAGCCAGTGAATTTGATAAAGTTTTCTTTACGTCTGACTTTATTCCCGCTTTAATAAGCAAGCGGCCAGCTTCACTCAGTTTAAATTTCAATTCTATGTTTGACTTTTTTCTTCTGAAAGTGGTTGTCATCTGAATTTCAGCCTTTATTCTTCCGGCATCAACAGTAAAATCAGATGTTGCCGGAATCCCATGCTTAAATTTGGTATGAAGTGTGATTTTCCCGATTGAGTGGTTGTTCTGATAAATTTCAGCATCCAGGTTGTCGGGGAAAACCATTCCCAAATCAGTGAGTGTTTCATGGAAGCTTTTTACTATAAGCTTATACGATTTTGACTGGTTTTTGGGGTTTTTGTATAGAATTATCAGGGAGTCAGAATCGGAAATTTTTTCAGGCAGGCTGTCGGTTGAATGGTACTCATATACTCCGTTGGCCCGTTTCATGTTAAAAGTGGATAACCCTGAACCGGCTATGGTGTCGTTTGATGTGATAAATGGCAATTGAATGCCGGGCAATCTGCGTATAAGCATCAACGCTTCAAAGGCCTCTGTGTCAGCAAGGCGTTTGGTAATTTGAATCATTTCATAGTCAAATGCCTTGAGTGCTTTTTTACTTTGGTCAAGCGTGGCTTTGCGACGCGAACATCCTGATAATAAAACAACAACCAACAGGCAGAGAAGTAGAATGGGGCTGTTTGGTTTTATTTTAAAACTAAGCATAAGCCTGTGCGATTGATTTTGAAAAGGTTTGATTGCATCTGTCAAGCTATTTTCACTTTAGTGCCAAATTTTTGATTGTACGGACTTCGAAATTTAGCAGGAGACCATTCACAATCTTTCGTTTTAAAATTTCTGATTGAAATTAAAGCAGGACAGCCATATGTAAGATGGGTAACACTTAAAAAGATGAATTTTCAGTCAGGCTAAAATAACATCATTTAAAGATGATATAAAACTATATCCGGCATTCAGACTGTTTGTATATTATCTAATACCTGCATTACTTTAACTGGCGTCTGCCTGATACTGAAGTGTATACTGTAACAGTAAAGTCCGAACAGGTTTTGTACTTATTTCCCTCGACCCTGAGCAACAATTAAAACCGTATAGATTAGGATTTTAAAGTCCATGGCGAGCGACATATTTTCGATGTAAAGGATGTCAAACTTTAATCGTTCAATCATTTCATCCACATTTTCAGCATATCCATACTTAACCTGCCCCCAGGAAGTAATACCGGGTTTTACTTTTTGCAGGAGGCGATAATGTGGTGCGCGTTGAACAATCTGGTCGATAAAATATTGCCTTTCGGGGCGGGGACCTACCAGCGACATATCGCCAATCAGTACCGACCAGAACTGAGGTATTTCGTCAAGTCGCACTTTGCGTAAAAATTTGCCAACTTTTGTAATTCGGGGGTCTTCTTTTGAAGATAGCTGGGGAATTCCGCCTTTCTCGGCATCGCAATACATGCTTCGGAATTTAATCATGGTAAAGGGTTTGCCATGCACTCCCATGCGTTGTTGTTTATAAAGAACAGGCCCTTTTGATGTGAGTTTAATAATAAGACCAATAATCAGATAAGCTGGTGATAATATTATCATGGCAATGATAGAAACCACAATATCAATAATACGCTTGATGGATTGTTGCCAGGCTGGCATAAGGTCAGGCGAAATCTGCAGCAAAGGAGCATGAAAAATTGAATTGGACCGAATTGTGCCCAAAAGGTAGTCCTGCATATCAGGAATTACCTTGATAACTACATTCGTATCTTCCACTTCCGTAATAATCTGCTCAATGGTTTTAACCTCTGAGCGCTCAATGGCTATAATGACCTCTTCCACGCTATAATCTTTTATGATTTTTTTCAAATCGGTTATCTGTCCGAGATGGTTCAGAAATTTTTCAAGCTTATAGTTGTTGTAACTGGCTGCATTCACAAAACCAACAAAATGATTTCCGCTTGATTTTTCCTGGTTTTCAATCTCGTTATATATAGAAATAGCATTGCCGTTGCTTCCTACAATAATGGTATTAAAACCTATTGTTTTGTGATGTATACGATATGCTGTAATGGAAGTAAGGGTGAGCCTGAATAAATATGTTGGAATGAAATGTAAGGCAAACAATACGAGAATAGACTGATAGTAATTCCGGTAAGAGATAATTGTGTCGTCAAGAATAAGCGCAAAGAAAAGGATGATAACACCTATGATGGTAATGAGCAGGGTTTGTCCGAGTTCTTTGAGCCGGGCTTTGCGGTAAATGCGGCGGTAAGTACCAACTAAGATATAAAGACAAAGCCAGAATACCGGAATGAAAATCAGCCCGTAAATGAGGTTGGTGTCTTTGTAAATGGTCTCAGGATACTCGAATACGTTGGGGTCGATGGAGTATTTCCGGAAAATGAAAAATGCTCCCCAGGCCAAAAAAGCCGAGAACAAATCCGCAATAACATACTTTGTTACCTGTAAAGTTTTATTCATTTCGATATATTAAAATGCACCAGTTTTAAGTTGTCTAATGCAATCAGCGATTCCTCTAAGCCTTCTTCTTTCTGAGCGCCAAAAAAGATTTGAAAATCAGTAGCAGAAGGCGTGTCATATTTGGGAACGGTAAGGTTTACATATATTTTTTTCCATTCGTCGGTTTTGTTCAGGTAGAGCAAGGGGCGTTGAACCCTGATGCCCGAAGCCAGATATATGACTCCTACTACCATCGTTTGATTGGCTTTATAATTCATTTCAAGAAATACAGCCGCTCCGTTTCCTGGGAAATCATATTTGCCAATGGTGGTAGCTTCAAAAACGGCGGTATCACCCGTCATTCTGATAAGTGCAGAATAATTATTATCTTCATTTTTATATCCAAATAATAAAGCCGGATCGTTGCTTTTTATAATACCTACAGTGCTTTTGGCTGTGGTGTCGAGTGTTATACCGGTCAAATCAAAGTTTTCGAGCCAGGGGAAATCTACATTTGACTTGTAGGTTACAACTGCATCAGAAATAGTAATGACACTATCCTGAACCAGATTGAGTGTTCGTTCAATGGTGCTGTAAAAAGGATAAATACTGCGGGTGTTGGCTATGCCATTGATTTTAATTCCTGGCCTGATGGTGATTTTTTGCTGACCCTTTCTTAAAATTGGCACTGTAGCCGGAAGTTCAAAAGCGCCAATCAGTGTTTCATCAGCATATACCCATGCATCTGTAATCTTATGAGAAGCTGTTCCCTGATTGTAGTTTGATATTAAATCAATTTGTTCAATGTGGATGTATGATGGAACCAAATCAGGATTGTCCTTTTCTTCACAACCAACTAAAAAAGTGGAGGTTAAAAAAGTGAAAGTAATGAACCGGGACAGCTTGGTAAAAATCCTCATAATTCCATACATATTGCTTACTATCGTGAATACCTCTTCAACGCAGTACAATGTAGATTATTGCCTGCAAAGATGATATTTTTAATTTTTTTTATTTAGGTATTTTTAAACCAGATTTGACGAGTTGTTCATTTTTTCAATAATCCGGTGGGCGAGGTCCAGGGCAGCGTAACCATCATTAATGGTGACAGACGGAATGGTGTTGTTGATAATGGCATCAGCAAAACTTTCCAACTCAGTTAAAATCGCATTAATAGGTTTGATTTCGGGTTTGTCGAACAGTATTTGCTTGGGCTGTTTTCCGGGTCCCAAATCAAGTACCATGGCTAAAGGGTCGGCTGTTTCCGGGTTTACTCCGCGCATTCTGATAATTTCAGCTGTTTTATCAAGGAAATCAACCGCAATGTATGCATCGCGCTGGAAAAACCTGGATTTGCGCATATTTTTCATTGATATACGGCTTGCAGTGAGGTTTGCAACACATCCGTTGGCAAATTCCACTCTTGCATTGGCGATATCAGGTGTATCGCTAACTACTGAAACTCCACTGGCGCTTATTTTCTTAATCTCTGACTTTACCACACTCAATACGATATCAAGGTCATGAATCATCAGGTCAAGAATAACCGGTACATCGGTACCACGTGGATTGAACTGTGCCAGCCGATGTGTTTCAATAAACATTGGGTTGTCAATAAAAGGCTCGGCTGCTATAAATGCCGGATTGAACCGCTCAACATGGCCTACCTGAACTTTTACGCTGGCTTCACCAGCCAGTTTGATGAGTTCAAGTGCTTCTGAAGGTGTAGTAACCACTGGTTTTTCAATGAAAACATGCCTGAATCGTTTTAATGAGCGCGAAGCACAGTCAAAATGTGACAGGGTAGGTGTTACAATGTCAATTACATCTACTGCTTCGATGAGTTCATCGATGCCCGAAAAACTTTTTACTTCATATTCCTCTTCGACTCTGGCCGCATTTTCAGGGTCGGCATCGTAAAAGCCAACGAGTTGATATTTAGCAATCTGCTTGATGCATTTGATGTGAATTTTTCCAAGATGGCCTGCGCCAAGAACTCCGATTTTGAGCATAGGAAGTAATTTGATTCGGTGGTTAGTAATTATGACACGGCGAAATTAGTATTTTTACATCAAAAACAGAAACCTTCGTATTACTTCATGACTCATAACAATTACACTGATACTTTTCGTCATAAAGGGCTTAGAAAGAAGCTGGTAGATAGTATTCGCAAGAAAGGGATTTCAGATGAAAATGTACTCAGCGCAATAGAATCTGTTCCGCGACATCTATTTTTTGATTCAGGATTTCTTGAATTTGCCTATGAAGATAAAGCTTTCCCGATAAGCGCCGGCCAAACTATTTCACAGCCTTTTACTGTGGCATTTCAAACGGAACTTCTGAAAATTAAAAAAGGGGAAAAGGTACTGGAAATTGGTACAGGTTCTGGTTATCAGGCCAGTATACTTTATCAAATGGGCGCAAAAGTTTATTCTATTGAGCGTCAGCGGGTGCTTTATTCCAAAGCCAAAGAACTGCTTCCAAAAATTGGTTTTGGCGTTAAGTTGTTTTTTGGTGATGGCTATAAAGGTCTGCCTGCTTTTGCACCTTTCGATAAAATTATTGTAACTGCCGGTGCTCCTTATGTCCCTGATGCTTTAACCGAGCAGCTTAAACCCGGTGGTATTCTGGTTATTCCGGTTGATGACGAAGAAGGCCAGTTGATGACTTCGGTTTGCAAACATGCCGATGGGCATCTTATTACCGAATATCACGGCCGTTTCAGATTTGTGCCTTTACTAGGCGACAAGGCGCATGAGTAGATGGTTATTTCTGAGGCAACACTGTAACGGTGATTTCAGATGCAATTCGCAAAGCAGTAGTTAATGTTTCCAAATCGTGATACAGGTTCCCGTCTGCACCGGAGTAGTGGCTACGGCCTATGGGGGTGAGTTTGTACCTGGCATTCATCTGATGGGGGTCTATTTCTGCTGCATAAACAACTGCCGGTTGTGATGATGTTTTATATTCCTCATCGTCAGGATATTTGGTGTTTGTCCAGTACTCGTTCCAGTCCCATGACTGATTGATTTCAAATAATATTCTGAATTTGCTGTCGATTGTTTTATCAGTACGGGTGTATAGGGTGAAATTATCAACAGGAGTGGCTCCGCTGTATGCATCAGGCACTTCATAACCCTTTGAGGGTACAAGCGAGCCTTTGTTGTTTACAATATTGCGTTTGTGCATCCAGTAAGGCAGCGCAGCCGGCCTTGAAATTTCTCCGGGTTGCCATTTGCCTTCAGTTTTTTGTCCGAATGAAAATATGCCTGTAGCAATTGAGCGGGCTACATAAAGAGTTTGAATGTAGTTGCCATCCATGTCTTCTATCCAAACAGCCATCAGAGGGTGATTGTGTTCTGGCCCTTTTTTGAATTCAATGATTAATTCAATGCCAGTTCCCTGAATATTTGTGGAAATGGTGTCAATGGATGTTGAAACTGTTTTTTTGTTTAAAACCTGAGACGTTGCCCCACCAGGAATAAACAATCCTGTAACCAATTGCAAGCTCAGGAAAATGGCAGCATTCACAATGATTGATGATGTGTCTTTCATAAGGTTCACTGGTTAAAATTCGACAATAATTCCGATGGTAGGCAAAACGGTGCCCGATGTGTTGACTACTTCTTTCAGCAAATAACGCGAAGGGTCTTCCTGATTAATGAGACTGTTCCCGAACTCATCTGTTTGTGTAATCAGGTTGGGAGGGCCATTCTGCTTGAAATTATAGAAATTCTGGATGTCGATGTATAAATTAAGTGACCATTTATTAAAAAAGTACTGTTTGTCAATTCTTACATCCAGTTGTTGAAAATTTCCCGTTCGGAAAGTGTTAAAGTTGCTGTAATCCAGATAACCTTGTTTACGGGCATCCCAGGCAGCAATGAGTGACGACCTGTTTAAATCCCAGGGAGTATAAGGTGAGCCACCTACAAATCTCCATTTGGCTCCGAGATTCCAGTTTTTTCTGAATTCACGTGAGATGGTGACATTCAGCAAATGTTTGTTGTCCCATGATGAAGGAATATAAGCATTGTTGAAATCCTTAAATTCACTTCTGACAAATGTGTAAGAGAATATGATGTCATAATGTCTGGCAATTTTGTCGCGCACATAAGCTTCAATTCCATAGGCCCTTCCCCGGCCTGTTGAAGTTACTTCTTCATTTCCAAAAACTCCAAAATCACCTCCTTTGTTGGCCAGCGATACTGAGTCATTGACTGAAACCGGATAGTTTTCATATTGTTTATAGAAAGCTTCCAGCGTAAATTTCGTATCTTCCCGCCTGCGGTATTCAATACCACCCACCAAATGATTGGTTGCGATGTATTTGATATTGTTGGTTTTGTTTACCAGGTTTCCACTGTTATTTCTGAAGCCTAGCGTTGTGTAGGAAGGCTGTTGATAATACCTTCCTGTATTGAAATTCAGGAAAAATTTATCATTAACTGCCCAGGCGGCACTCAGGCGGGGAGAAATTTGTTTCAGAGGATTTGACATGTTTTTTGAAAAGGAATTGCCTTCAGCCCTTAATCCAAATGATAAAATCAGGCGATCGTTGTTTAGATTGCGGCTCATTTGTCCGAATATGTGATACTTGAACATGTCTATTTCTGAGCCATAATCGATTGTGCGTATCGTGTCTGCCGGCAGTGGAATAAAAACCTTTTGAAATGTAGTAGTGGTAAAGCGGGCGTATTCACCGCCAACACCTGATATTAACTTAAATCCGTTTACCCTGCCTGAGTTTTCATATCTGAATTTATTTTCAATCTCCTGAGAAACATAATCCAGTGTTTTGTTTTTGCTCTCATCATTGTTTTCATACTTGTAAGCCTGATTATTAAGCATGTTCCGGCTAAATACCCAGGTGTCGAATGAGTTGGTTCTGAAATGTTTATAAACTGCGCCAATGGCATAATTCCATTGTTCATTTACCGGAAGGTAATTGAGTATATATTGTTGGTCTTCAGTCGGATTGTTTAATCCGGTATTGAGTCTGAACTGATCAATAGCGCCAATGCCCAGTACGGTGAGTTCGTTCTTTAAATCAAACCTGGTTTTTGTTTTAAACTGAAAGTCGTTGTAGGTTGGCAAAAATGGCAGGCCAATTACATCAAAAAGAAACTGAAGATAGGACCGGCGGGCAGAAAACAAAAAGGTTGTTTTTTCACTTAAAGGGCCATTCATTGCCAGCGACAGGTCGCTCGCCCCAACCGAACCTTTGAATACTATCCTTTCCTTATTTCCGTCAATTTGTTTCATTTCAAGCACTGAGCTCAGCGCATTCCCCCGGTTAGCCGGGAATGCACCTGAATAGAAGTCGACTTCACGGATAAAATCAACATTAATAATTCCGACAGGCCCTCCTGAAGCTCCCTGTGTGGCAAAGTGGTTCAGGTTGGGAATTTCTATCCCATCAAGGAAGAAACGATTTTCGCTGGGGCCGCCACCTCTTACAATAATATCGTTGCGGAATGAAACTGTGGAAGCAACTCCCGGAAGCGCCTGAATAACCTTGCTGATGTCGCGGTTAGCTCCCGGGTTTTTCTCAATATCGCTAATGCCCAGTGTGCGCATTGATACAGGGCTTTCTTCTGTTTTTCGAAACGGAGAAGCTTTTACAACTACCTGCTCCAGTTGAATGGTTGTTTCGCGAAGAGGGATATCAATGAAAAAGGTTTTGGCATTGGTCACCTGAAATTCTTCGCTGATATAAGGCTCATAACCAACCGACGTAGCCGCAAGTTTCACAAAGCCGGGCTTTATGCCGGTGAATATAAAATTTCCGTCAAGATCAGAGGTTGAACCAATCGTTGTTCCAAAAATAATAATGTTGGTAAAAGGCAGAGGATTGTTGCTTTTCTCATCAAATACACGCCCCCTGATGGTACCGTTCTGCGCAAAAAGCTGAAAAAGTGATAGTATAAAGTAGCTTGCTAAAAATATTTTCTTCATAACAATTGTGGAAAAGGTGCAAAACAGTGATTGTTGTTTAATATTTAACGTTGAATCATAAACATGAATCGGAAGGAAATGTTTAATTGTGCCAGTGCTATTCTTTAATTGCTATAAAATAGCGATGAAATGATTTCTGCATTTCTTTCAGTGCCTGAAACTCCATCCAGCCAATTTATTTTCAGTCCTTTTTTTTCCATCCTTCTGAACCAGGTCATTTGCCGTTTGGCAAACTGATGAATGGCTGTATTAAGTAAGCTAAACATTTCGTTTTCAGATATTTTCCCTGTTAAATGAAGCGTAATGTATTTGTATTCCAGACCATAGTATATTAATTCTTCAGCTTTAAGTCCTTTGTTTAATAAATTTTCAACTTCGTTCAACATGCCATTCTCCATCCTTTGTTTTAGCCTTTCGGTAATGCGGCGTCTGATGACCTCTCTGGGGAAATCAATCCCAAAAATCAGACTGTTCTCAGCCGTCACAGGGTGTTCATGATTTTTACTGTGTTGATTATTTGTACTGTTTTCGGCCCTTGCTACCTCAATGGCTCTGAGCAGTCTCTGGCGGTCTGTAATATCGGTAGTGTTGTGCAATGGCCTTAATGTTTTCAGCATTTCGGTTAAATCCAGATTGCTCAGGTTTGCTGCCTCTGCTCTGAATAAATCGTCGATGGGTGCTTCAATAAGTTTATAGAGGCCAAGTGCGGCTTCCAGGTACATTCCACTGCCACCGCAAACAACTATATTTTTGTTTCTGGCAAGAATGTCGTTGGCCGCCCGGATGAAATCTCTTTGATAATCAAAAATGTTGTATTGGCTGCCTGCTTCAACAATGTCAATCAAATGCGAAGGTATAATTTTGCCATCAATCACATAATCAATCAAGTCTTTACCAGTTCCTTCGTTCATGTCTTTATAAACCTGACGTGAATCAGCTGAAATAACTTCACCTTTAATTTTAGAGGCCGTAAGGGCTGCCAGTTTGGTCTTTCCGGTTGCTGTTGGCCCAAGGATGATAATATTTGGATACTTTTTCATATAATTTCTTTCATTTGCTGCAGTTCCATTTCACGGTTTGCCATAAAATCTCTGACAGCGTTGAGGTCAGGTATGCTGGTTTCGTCAAATGAAAGGTTGTTGAGTATTTGTTTTAAAGATGTATCCATAGGAAATGATGACTGCAGAAAGTTACTCAACCGTACTTCGTTTGATTCAGGGTAATCTTGGTTAGTTTCTTTCAGGTATTGTAGTATTCTCAATGCATCAGCTTTCTGCATGCACGCCTTTTCAAAGCTTTTAACTGTTTTGGCATTGGCCCGAAGTGGTTCCCATAAAGGTTTGTTTTTAGCTGTTTCTTTTAGCAATGAATCCATTGGTGTTGGCAAATCGCTGATAAATAACTTGTTAAAAGTACTAAATGTTTGTTTAACTTTAAGAAAGGCTGCTGAGTGATAAATCGGATAACTGTCCCAGTTGCCTGATTTCCCTTTTATCATGGCTGGACCTGTGCCAAAATATACGCGGTCAGAGAATCTTGCTGCCGGATAGATATATGTACCGCTCCCGATAATAATGTTGCCTTGTTTTCTGAGCTTCTGAATAAAATAGAAGTCTTCTCCGCTAAGTTTGGGGGTTAACCCTCCGTTTTTCAGATAAGTATTTGCCTTGCATGCCATGCCTGATCCAATGGCTGAAAAAGCGTATGGATTATCACATAAAAGCATATTTAGCGCGTAATTTCGCATATAAATTTCATAGCGCAGCAAGCACCGGTCAGCTATTGTTTCGCCCGTAAGCTTGTGGTAATATGGTGCTGAGAGACCAGCCGCCTGAGGGTGCTTTTCGAATCCGGAAATCACAGAATTGATAAAGCTGGAAGGATACAGTGTGTCAGCATCAATGCTGATGATGATGTCTTCCGGTTCAGCTTGTAAGGCAGCTTCATCCATGGCTGTTTTTCTTGCCCATCCCACTCCGTGGTTTTTTCCTTTCCAGCCATTGCCGCGGCTGCTTTTATCAATAACCTGAATTTTTGGATTTTTTCGGGATTCCAACCATGAGATAGCTGCCTGATTGTCTTCGCAAATATTCAGCTTTATCGGATTATGCCACCATTCATCAGGTTGATTGACACATACAATCATTTTCCACTGTTGAAACTGTTGCTTCTCAATACAGCTTAGCAGCACTTCGAGGTTTTCTGTTTCGTTTAAAACAGGCAGGGTTAAATAAACTTTCATATGCTTACTGTTGTTATTATCCTCAATTGCGCCAGCCAGATTTATGTGTTTAGTTGAAATTTATGCAAAAGTAATGATCCTGCCTATGAAATCTAATGAAGTTCTTGATAAACTGCCCCGTCATTTGTTAAAACTGGTGATTGACCAGCCCTATAATGATTATACAGCGCAGGATCATGCTGTATGGCGTTACGTAATGCGCCGCAATGTTCAGTATTTGAGTCGTGTTGCCCATGGTTCGTATTTGGATGGATTGAAAAAAACCGGAATCAGTATTGACGCCATTCCACATATGTATGGAATGAACCGAATACTAAGGGAGATAGGTTGGGCTGCTGTAGCTGTGGATGGGTTTATTCCTCCCTCTGCTTTTATGGAATTTCAGGCCTATAATGTGTTGGTAATTGCTGCTGATATCCGGCCAATTAGTCAGATTGAATATACGCCGGCTCCTGATATTATTCATGAAGCGGCCGGCCATGCTCCAATTATTGCCGATCCTGAATATGCAGCTTATCTTAAGTTTTTTGGCGAAATTGGAGCAAAAGCATTTTCTTCAGCCAATGATTATAAATTATACGAAGCCATCAGGCATTTATCTATCCTTAAAGCCGACCCTTATACCCCAATGACTGATATTGAGAATGCTGAATGGCAAATAAAGCAAATAGAATCAGCCATTGGACCTGCCAGCGAAATGGCGCTAATACGTAATTTGCATTGGTGGACGGTTGAGTATGGACTGATTGGAAATATTAAAGATTATAAGATATACGGAGCCGGATTGCTTTCATCTATTGGCGAAAGCATGAATTGCATGAAGCCTGAAGTGAAAAAAATCCCCTATTCGATTGATGCTGTGAATTACAGTTTTGATATTACCACGCAACAACCCCAGTTATTTGTAACTCCGGACTTCAAGCATCTGAACAGTGTTTTGAATGAGTTTGCCAACACAATGGCCTTGCGCAAAGGGGGGGCTCTGGCAGTTAAAAGAGCCGAAGACTCAGGCTCTACAGCCACAGTTGTATTAGATTCGGGCATCCAGATTTGTGGGACATTTGATGATTGTATTTACGCAGATGGAGAAGTGATATATGTAAAAACGAATAGTTCAACATCTCTTTGTGTTGATAATCATGAGCTTATGTTTCATGGTCGAAAATATCACCCTCAAGGATTTGGCTCACCTCTGGGAAATCTGGTGGCTGGCGGCTACTCCTTTTCAAAAATGACTCAGGGTGAACTGGATGATGCAGGTTTTCAACCTGGTGTGAGACAGGAGCTGCTTTATGAGAGTGGAATAACGCTGCAGGGAATTTTTGAAAGAGCTACATTTTATAAAGGAAAACTGATTTTGCTAAGCTTTTCATCTTGTCTGGTGCAATATAAGGGGCAAATTTTGTTTAAACCAGCGTGGGGCAACTATGATATGGCTATTGGTGAAGAAGTAATTTCAGCTTTCCAGGGCCCTGCCGATGCTGATGCATTCGATCTCGAATTTCAATCTCCTGCCGAGCAGACACATAAGATTATCCATAATAGCCAGTCACGCCGGCTTCATCAATTATATCAGCAAATCAGAAATGCCCGCTCAGGAGAAGGAAGTATGTTTCAACCTGCAGATTTACTGAATGAAATTACCACTGAATACCCTGATGAGTGGCTTTTGCTGCTTGAATTGTATGAATTCCTTGAAAGTGCCCAAGCCGATAAAAGTGTATTGGCTTTGGTTGAGCAAAGGCTTCATCAAATTAAAATTAAAAATCCGGCATTCAAACGCCTGATTGATGATGGGATGAAAAAACTGGAGGTGCTGAAGTGATAGAATATAACGTTTCCCGTTCATTTATGGATTGAAAATGTGTTAAGTAAAAGATAATCAGTGTTATGGGGTAAATGAAGTAACTTTAAGCATGATGTTTTACCATGTTTATGAACATGTGTTCATTAAAATGATGATATTTCTCAATGGATGCTTTTTTTTTGTATATCGAATGTTCTATATACTATCTTTGCCATATCAAAGCCTGTAAAGAGGCCAAATTACTCAATCACAGTTTGTAAATGAACCGAAGCATCATATCTGGAAAACTTAGCCGCGTTGTTATACTGGCAACCGCGTTTTTTGTTTTCTGGATTTATTTGGGTTCTCTTATAAACTTTCATCAGCATCATATTTTTGGTCGCACCCTGATGTCACAGGGGATTCTTTCCAAAAGGGAGGAGTCAATCGAAGCTGCTGTTAATGCGCATATATTTCCGGTTGTATTGTTTTCTGACAATACCTGTTCAGAGGATTTGATTGAAAAACCTGCAGAACTTACAATATTTACTGAAACCCAAATTTGTTTCAAATCTGCCCTCATATCGTACCAATCTCTGGTTCATGCGCTCAGAGGGCCTCCCGCCGTTTAATTTCTGCTTTGCCTGCATTGTGAAAGTGTGGCATTTTTAATTCACCTATTACTTATTTATTTGACTTGTGCTCAAGTTGTTGATTTTGATCAACATATCGGAGAAAGTCATTGCAACAAATAATCAGTTGCGCAAAAATCAAATCATCATGAAAACAAAAACTACTTTTGCTTTACTGGCATTTGCCTTACTCGTGTCTGCAAATTTCAAAATGCTTCAGGCTCAAACCCCTGGCTCAGTAGAAATGGGCCCGCAGTATGCAAATGAAGTTTTTTACTCTGTTACAAACGGAGTGGTTAAAACATCTCCCCGCAATTTGTGGGATATTGCATTCCACACAAATGCATTCAGCGCTGGAATCATCATCAACGATGGAGCAGGCGTTGAATTATATACTTATCCCAAAGCGGCCAATGATGGTTGGGATAATTTTGATACAACCGGCATGACAGGTTGGACAAAAATGTATAACGATGCTTCTGATTGGGAAAACGGAGCTTTTGACCGCAATCAGAAAGGACATCCTGATTATGGTTGGGGCGTATATAGTATGACCACCCACGATGTTGTTGGCGATTCGCTTTTTTTGATCAAAACTCCTGACGGGATTTATCGCAAGTTAAATATCA
Source organism: Lentimicrobiaceae bacterium (assembly GCA_020636745.1). NCBI lineage: Bacteria > Pseudomonadati > Bacteroidota > Bacteroidia > Bacteroidales > Lentimicrobiaceae > Lentimicrobiaceae bacterium. The sequence continues at coordinate 86,123 of JACJXH010000006.1, forward strand.
TCCGCAAAGTTTCAACACAAAATCAGTACCAGATAAGGTTCGCATTACTTGATGGACAGCAGGATCAGACCGTGAGCATTGACGTAAATCCACAGAACGACAGGGTGTTTCTAGCTTATTCATTTGCCAACGGTATTGTTGATCGCGAACCTTTGGCTTCCGAATGGGATATGTTGTTTACAAAATATGTTGGGGTGGTGCAAAATACACCTTACCCGGTTGTTGGTGTGTTGCTTAATCCCGAGGTTAATACTGCCCGGTTGGCACAAACCGACCCTGCATTTGCAGATTGGAGCAATCTTGATTTTGAAACCGGTCGGGATGTGATTGGCTACGACTGGAAATATTTTGATATGAATTCATTTCAATATGTTGTTGAAGATTCATTGTTGTATTTTGTAAAAGCATTGGACGGAGGAGTCTATAAACTGGTTTTTGACGGTTTTACAGGTTCCTCAACCGGTATTTCATCTTTTAATACTACATTACTTTCTTCATTAAGTGTTGAGGAAGATGTGGCAGCTGGCTTGAAAGTATATCCCAATCCTGCTTCTGATTTTATTCAGATGACCTTCAGCAAAGATTTAGGTCAAAAAACAGCCGTTTTATATGACCTCAGCGGAAAGCTGCTTCGTTCATGGAATCTGGGCAGTGGAATGTCAGCACAGATTGAGGTCAATGGAATTAATCCCGGGCTGTATTTGCTGCAATTGAATGGCAATAACTCAGTTATTAATACTAAGGTTATCATAAAATAATGACAAAATTCCTGAGGTTTATTTTATTGTCAGGGCTATTGTTGAGTGTGTTTTTATCACACGGGCAAAGGGCAGAGTTACGCGTGCTTGATGGTTCATCAGGAAAGCCGGTGCCTTTTGCTCATGTTAAAATTTCAACAGTCGGCTCTTTACAATCAAAATACTATGTGAGTGATACTGCTGGTTATACAGGTTATACGATCAGTGTTCCAAGTATAATCGCAGTATCATACATTGGTTTTAAACCATATGTTGATACAATAAGCCCGGGAAAATCTGCGGATATAAAACTTGAGCCTGCTGTCATTACCTTTGATGAGATGGTTGTTACTGCTCAGTATAGTCCAGTAAGCGCTGATCGCTCCATATACCGCATCAATGTTATCAATTCGATGCAAATTCAAAAAAGGGCAGCTTATGATTTGGCTGGCTTGCTCAGAAATCAGATGAATGTCAGACTTTCGCAGGATGGCGCGTTGGGCACAGGAATGAGCCTGCAGGGACTGTCTGGTGAAAATGTGAAAATTTTAATTGATGGGGTGCCTGTTATTGGTCGTTTAAATGGAGTTATTGACCTTACGCAGGTTAATTTGCAGCAGGCTAAACAGGTTGAGGTTATTGAAGGGCCAATGTCGGTTATTTATGGCAGCAATGCACTTGCAGGTGTTATCAATATTATTCCCAAAGATAACACTGGCAATCGTTCCTCTGCCAATGCTTCTGCCTATACCGAATCGGTTGGAGTTTATAATTTTGAAGGTGGAATTGGTATTGGACGGGGTATTCACGGTTTTTCATTCCAGGCAGGCCGAAACTTTTTTGATGGTTTCCAGGGAGTAAGAACAGGACGTGAAATGGAATGGAAACCACGGCGTCAGTTTAATGCAGATATGGATTATAACCTGAGTCTGAAAAAAGTATCCTTTAAAACCCGTTTCAGTCTTTTTGATGAGTTATTGCTCAGCAAAGGCGATTTGCTGCCCCCTTATTTTGAAAAGGCGTTTGACAGCCATTTTAATACACAGCGCTACACAGCAAAAGTAAGTCTACAAACAAAGGGTTGTAATAATTTTTCAGCAAGTAATTCCTACTCTTATTACAGGCGCACCCGCTCGCTCTATTATAACGATCTTACAATTCTTGAAAGTAACAATGTTGATAAAGACACCACCATCTTTGGTGCCTGGATGTCGAGGGGAATGTATACATATCGTGGAACAACCGGATTGCTCGGTTTTCAGGCAGGTTATGACCTGAATGCTGAGTGGGCCGGAGGCGAAAGAATAGGCGGCGATACCCGCAGTATTACTGATTTGGCTGCTTTTTTTAGTATGCAGTATCAACCGATTGAAAAATTATCAATTCAGCCGGGCTTCAGAGTGGCATACAATTCAAAATACAATACTCCTCTGATTTATGCGCTGCATATTAAGACCGAGCCGTTAAAAGGAGCAAGCATCAGGGCTTCATGGTCAGCAGGTTTCAGAGCTCCTTCAATTAAAGAATTATACCTTTATTTTGTTGATGTAAATCACAATATCGAAGGTAATCCTGCCCTGAAACCTGAAGAATCAAAGCATTTACAGGTGCAGATTTCGCAGAAAGTGGAGCATGCTGGTTTTGTTGTTGGAGGCGAGCTGAACCTGTTTGTGAATAATATCAACAATATTATTACGCTGGCCGAAAGTGGCTCAGGTACTTATACATACATTAATGTTGACCACTATCGTACCAGGGGTTATTCTCTTATGATGCGCACGTCTATATTTCCTTCGGTCGATTTCAGGGTTGGATACGGACGTACCGGAAAATCCAATTCATTTGGGATAGCCGGAAGTGAATCGGATTTCAGATGGTCACCCGAAGTAACTTCTGAATTAACATTCAGACCCAAAAAAACCGGACTTAGCTTTTCAGCATTTTATAAATATACAGGTAAAATGCCGCGGTTTTTTGTGGATGAGCAGGGTTTGATTTCTGAGGGACAGGTTGATGATTACCATAATCTTGATATGAGCATTCTCAAGTCATTTTATCATGATCGTTTGACTGTTACGCTCGGAGCTAAAAATCTGTTTGATATTACGAGTATAACCGCTACCGGCACTGATGGTGGAATTCACTCAGGTGGAGGAAGCAGTGTTCCGGTGGCCTGGGGCAGAACTTTCTTTGCAAAAATTAACTTTTCAATCTGGCGCAATGATAAAAAGGAATAGGTTCGTCCTGATGTTGGGCATTTCTGTTGTTTTGCTGACCTCCTGCTTTAAAGAGGATGAAAAGGTGGTGCCTGCCCGGCCCGGTGATGTGACAACCAAAGTGATTGAACTGCTGCCTGATTATAGCTATCAGGTTTATTTTAAATTGTCAACGAATGAAGAAACGGGCAGAAATCTGAAAGATATCTGGGATATTAGTCTGACTACAACAGCCGATGATTATACACTTTTTCTGAACTCTTCGCGATTTGTTAAAATTGCACACACTGAATCAGATAACTTTGATGTAACTTACTCTACCGAAGGCTTTGTATGGCAGTTTGATGAATCAACCGGTAATCCCCTGGGAAATGCTATAGGAAAATGGTGGACTGATGGGCCTGACGGCCCTGTGAGTCTCAACGAAGTTTTGTTGGTTGATAAAGGGATTGATGCAGATGGGCTACCGGCTGGCTTTCTGAAAATTCAGCCTCAGCTTAATCCATTAACCAAAGTTGTTAGTATCAGAATAGCTAACCTCAATGGATCTGATGAGCGAATATTCAGTTTTAATAAAATTGAAGGATTCAGAGTTGTTTCTATGTCGTTTGATAATGGTCAGAATGAAATTCAACCTGAACCTCCGGCTGAATCATGGGATCTTGTTTTTACGCAATATACAACGCTGCTTTTTACTGATACCGGTGAACCATATCCCTATTTGGTTACGGGTGTGCTCATAAATGATACACTGGTTTCAGCAGTGATGGATTCTATTACACCTTTTGAAACAATTACCCGCGAGTTTGCTGATGGTTTGATCTTTTCAACGCAAAAAGATGTAATTGGTTATGACTGGAAAAAAGTGATTGGTGATGTAACTTCAGGAAATGTTACTTATTCTGCCATCCCCAAAATGGTTTACATTATTAAAGATGCTGATGGTTTTTATTATAAACTGAGATTTGTGGATTTTTATAATAATCTCGGTCAGAAAGGTTATCCAACGTTTGAATATCAGAAGTTGTGACTCTGATATAAATTTTGTTTGTGAAAGTGGAAAAAGCCCGGCGTGTTTGTGAGCCGGGATTTTTTTTGCCCGATTCTTTCATAACCCCGGGAGGTCAATTGAATAAATGTGATGAGAGCAAATGCTTATTTTACTTGACTCTTTTTGTTTAGTACATCGGAAATTATTTTTTATTTTGCTGAAATCAAAGCAGATAGCCTATGGACAATGCCTCTCTTTTGTGACCTTCGATCAGCACTTTTCTAATGGTTTCATGAAGTTTTTCCAGTTTAGCGTCTTCGGTAAGAACAGGATGGTCAAGAATGATGCTGACGTCATTTCGTTGAGCGGCCATTTTTAGTTCATGGTCAGTAGGAGGGAACTCGACAGAGCCCAGGCGGCCCAACTCATTGCCGGTTAGCACGGGGCTGAAGCGAAGGTTATAAGGAAGGGCATCGATTCCAATGGCTGGCTTTTGCAGGGGTTTTTCTACTTCAAATAGGGCATTTCCGTGGGCTCTAACATAATAGTCGCCACCCATTCGCCCGATGAGGTCAATGGCGGGTGTATTGATTTGGCCGTCAACAGTCAAAAAATTTTCATTTACATGCACCAGCAAAACTTCGCAGATGACCAGATTTGCTGCTCCACCGCCCTGGCCTGTTTCAATAATATTACGTACGCGACACTCCCACTGCACCGGCGATTCTTTCACCCTGAATGGTTTTACTTTTTCGGAAGGCAGGGCTGTAAATCCAGCTTTCTCAAATTCATTTACCCCTTTTGCAAATTCGGTGCTTGCCAGACTTACCTGCTCAACCATACTGAAAGTTACCGCATTGATAACCACTTCCGGAACTTCTTTCAGATTTTCAAAAGTGTCTTTCGTCGTATTGTCGCGCCCACGCCGTGACGGGCTGAAAATAATCGTACTGGGATTCACCCCAAAAGCATTAAAGAAACTGAAGGGCGATAGATTAGGGCGGCCTTCCTTGTCAATGGTACTGGCAAATGCAATTGGACGGGGTGCAATAGCGCCCAGCATCAGCTTATGAAGGGCTGAATGCGGGATTTTTGTCGGATCAAATGATTTGTACATAGTTAAGTTGGCTTTAAATGCTTGCCTTTCATCAGGTAATTGGCTATTGTCACCTGGCTTTGGAAATGAATTTTGATTCCGTGGTTGGTAAATTTCAGAAAAGCTGTTGTTAAATTGAAGTGTTATTCTTTTGCTGGCAGAATTTTGGTTACACATTCACCAAACCCGATTCTAAGCCCGTCCTTTTCGCAAAATCCTCTGATAATTGTCGTGTCATTGTCATGAATAAATTTGCGCACACTTCCGTCGCTCAAAGTTATCGGATTTGCCCCTTTCCATGTTAGTTCCATCATTGAACCATAAGAACCTGGTTCTGGTCCGCTGATAGTACCGGAGGCATATAAATCTCCGACTGAAATATTACAACCATTAATGGTATGATGTGCCAGCTGCTGACAGATATTCCAGTACATATATTTGAAATTTGACCTGCAAACGGTATTTTCTTGTCCGTTCTCGGGTTTGATGATGACTTCAAGGTTGATGTCAAAGTTTCTCAAACCTTCGGTTTTCAGATAGGGCAACACATCGGGCTCCTGAACAGGGCCTTTTACTCTGAAAGGCTCTAATGCATCAAGGCTGACAATCCAGGGCGATACAATTGAACCGAAATTTTTTGAAAGAAAGGGTCCCAGTGGCGCATACTCCCAGGCTTGAATATCACGGGCCGATAAATCATTAAATAGTAAAAAGCCAAAAATATTCTCTTCAGCTTTTTCGGTAGTGATACTTTCGCCCGCTTGGGTTGTAGAGCCTACCACAAATGCAACTTCGAGTTCAAAGTCAAGCATTTTGCTGGGGCCAAATGCCGGAGAAACTGCCCCTTGTGGCATGGTTTGCCCTTTGGGCCGGTGAATATTTGTACCAGAAACAAAAATAGAGGACGCTCTGCCGTGATATCCAACCGGCAGGTGACGCCAATTGGGTAACAAAGCGTTTTCCGGATCACGCAGCATTTTACCAATATTGGTTGCATGCTCAATACTCGAATAAAAGTCAGTGTAATCCGTAACTTTTACTGGCATTAGCATTTCAGAATCTTCAGATGGAATTACAATCAATCGTCTGAGCCCTTGTTTGTCGCGGAGTTCCGGATTGTTTTCCTGAAAAATTTCTATTATTCTGTTTCTTACGGCTCTCCAGGCGTTTTGCCCCATGGCAATAAAGTCATTGAGTGTATTCTGCCTGAATTTGGTTGCTAAATGCAGATGTGTAGGCAGGAAATAACCCAGCCGTTCAAGAGCAGCCAGGTCAATAATAAAATCACCAATTCTGGTTACTGCTGTTATTGCACCGTCTTTATGTCGGGCAATTCCAAATGGTATGTTTTGAATCGGGAAATCACTTTTGCTGTCAACCTCAATCCACGATTTGAGTTCCGGGTTTGTTTTTGAAATCATCTCTTGTTTTGAATAAAAATGTCATGACTACTGAATGGAATAAAACTGTAAGCTTCAGAGCTGGTTTTTATCGGGATTTTAAAGTGTTCCTCTTTTGCTCTGCTCCAGTTCAATGGCTTCAAATAGTGCTTTAAAGTTTCCTTTGCCGAAAGATTTTGCGCCTTTCCGCTGAATTATTTCATAAAATACCGTCGGCCGGTCTTCCACAGGTTTTGTAAATATTTGCAGCAGGTATCCTTCGTCGTCTCTGTCAACTAAAATTCCCAGGTTTTTTAGCGATAGAATTTCTTCGTCAATTTTACCAACCCGATTCAATACGGTTTCGTAGTATGAGTCAGGAACAGAAAGAAATTCAATGCCACGTTTACGCAACTCCGAAACAGTGTCCAGGATATTGTCAGTAGCCATAGCCACATGCTGAACCCCGCTTGTTCCATAAAAATCAAGGTATTCTTCAACCTGGGAGCGTTTTTTTCCCTCAGCCGGCTCATTGATCGGAAACTTAATCCTGCCATTGCCATTGCTCATAACCTTGCTCATGAGCGCAGTGTATTCTGTAGAGATATCTTTATCGTCAAAAGAAACCAATTGGTTGAATCCCATTGTATTGGCGTAAAAATTGACCCATTTATTCATTTCGCCCCATCCTACATTGCCTACCATATGATCAATATATTTGAGCCCGGTTTCCTTCGTTTTATATTCTGGTTTCCAGGCTGTATAGCCTGGCAAAAAAGGTCCATTGTAATTCCTGCGCTCAACAAAAACATGCACAGTTTCGCCATAAGTGTGTATTCCTGAACGTACTACTTCTCCATTGGCATCTTTTTCAACAACAGGCTCAAAATATGATTCAGCGCCTCGCGAAGTTGTTTCTTTCCATGATTTGCGCGCATCATCCACCCATAAAGCAACTACTTTAATGCCATCGCCGTGATTTTTGACATGTTGTGCAATTTCACTGTCGGGTATGAGTGAGGAGGTGAATACAAATCTGATTTTGTCTTGTATGAGCACATATGAGGTGCGGTCTTTCAGACCCGTTTCCAATCCGGCATAGGCCAATGGCTGAAACCCAAACGCTGTTTGGTAATAAAACGCAGCCTGCTTGGCATTGCCAACGTAAAATTCTACGTAATCAGTGCCGTTAAGCGGCAGAAAGTCTTCTTTTAAAGTCATTGGTTTGTGAGGTTTAAATGAATCGTATCTATGTTTTTGTGAATGTCAGCTTTTCAAACTGAATAAAATGCCGTTCTTTTATTGTTGAGCGGTGAAGTGAATGAAAACTATGGAGCCCACGATTTAAAATACTCAGGATCTTCAATTTCCATGGCCTGTTTGGTTAGCCATAAAGGCCGGAAGGTATCAACCATTACAGCCAGTTCCTTTGTCTCTTTGGCTCCCAGGCTTTTTTCCACTGTTCCGGGATGTGGCCCGTGTGGAATGCCTATCGGATGCAGGGTAATTTGACCACGATCAACATGTTTGCGACTCATAAAATCACCATCAACATAATAGAGTACTTCATCGGAGTCGACATTGCTGTGATTGTAGGGCACTGGGATTGATTGTGGATGATAGTCGTATAACCTCGGTACAAATGCACACATTACATAGTTGTGAGCTTCAAAAGTTTGATGAACAGGGGGCGGTTGGTGAATACGACCCGTAATAGGCTCAAAATCATGGATGGAAAGCGCATACGGATAATGATATCCATCCCAGCCAATTACATCAAATGGATGACTGGCAAAATGGTAAGGGAATATCTGGTGCTCTTTCTTAATCATTACTACAAAATCACCCTTTTCATCATGTGTTTCCAGGTTGCATGGTTTTCTTATGTCGCGTTCGCAAAAAGGAGCATGTTCTTCGAGCTGCCCAAGTTTATTGACATATCTTTTGGGAAATCTGATGGGCGTATATGATTCCACAATAAAGAGCCGGTTGTCAGGCGTATCAAAATGCAGTTGGTAAATAATGCCACGGGGAATGATAAGATGATCGCCATAGCTGAATGTGATTTCTCCATACATGCTTTTTAGCTTTCCTGAACCTTCATGTATAAAAATCATCTCACTCGCCTGAGAATTTTTAAAGAAATATTTTTCCATTGATTTTGTCGGCGATGCCAGAATTATACTGAGATCGTGGTTTACCATTACGGGTACCCGGCTTTGAAGATAATCATCCGTAGGCTTAACTTTAAATCCCTGGAAACTGCGATGTTGCATGTTGTTTTGTATGGCAATTTCCGGTTTTACATCAATAGGTGGTTCTATTTTAATTACCTGAGTAGGGGGGTAAACATGGTATGTGAGCGAGTAGGCATCTGAAAACCCTTCAGTCGAAACCAGTTGTTCAGCATACAGGCTGCCGTCAGGTTTGCGAAACTGTGTATGCCGTTTTGGCGGAATTTGTCCTAGCTTGTGATAATGAGGCATTGTTCTGATGTTTTTTTATGTTCCCTTGTTTTCTAAAATTAGGGAACTTATCTAAGTCTTTTTAAACAATCAGATGGGACTATTGTTCAGTCATTGTCAGCCTGAAAAGCTTATTTTTACTGCGTTTTTTAAATATTTATATATAGAATTCCCGAATCTGATTATGTTGCCTTCTGATTCATCTGATTGGTAGTTTTATTCACTTTTTGACTTCTCTGATTAAAGGTGAACAAAAAGAAAAGGCCGGATAATTCCGGCCTTTTTATGTGTAGTCTTCAATTGTTATTTTTTAATGATTATTTTTCTGATGAATTCATTGTGATTCAATGGTTTAATCTTGAAAAAATATACTCCGTCGGGCAGTGAATTCAACCGGGCTTTAACCTTAGAGATAGGGTTGGTGATTTGGGCATCGTAAACTTTCTTTCCGGCCAGGTTTACAACTTCTACAGCTTCAAATATAACTGATTCTGGCGATGCTGATTCCAGATAAACAATGCCTGTGGAAGGGTTCGGATAGATGACAATTCCAATTTGATCATGGGTGATTATTCCTACCTGCAGTTCAAAGTGAGCCACAAGCTCCCGGCTACTGTTAACCTGAAAAGAATAAACAGGATTGGTTGATACCGGGTTTCCGTTTTCTTCCCAACTCACAAACATATAACCATTGTTTTCAAAAGCTTCAATAGTAGCCGTTTCCCCTTCATTGTAATATCCTTCTCCGTTTGTATATCCGCCATTTTCGGGGTTGGCATTCAGTTTAATAAAGTATTGCTGAATGGTAAAGTTAGCTACCAACGTCCGGTTTGCATTTACTGTGAAGGTATAACTGGCCGAAGTTGAAACAGGATTTCCGTTTTCAGTCCAGTTGACGAAGTTATAACCATTGGCTGGTGAAGCTGTGACAGTGGCCTGGGCGCCTGCAACATAGGTGCCTCCGCCTGCAGTGTTGCCACCTGAAGCAGGACTGGACAAGGTGGTGATGGTATATTCAATTGTTTCTTCAGTAAAGTTAGCTACCAGCGTTCTGTTTGCATTTACTGTGAAGGTATAACTGGCCGAAGTTGAGACGGGATTTCCGTTTTCAGTCCAGTTAACGAAGTTATAACCGTTGGCTGGTGAAGCTGTGACAGTGGCCTGAGCGCCGGCAACATAGGTGCCTCCGCCTGCAGTGTTGCCACCTGAAGCAGGACTGGACAAGGTGGTGATGGTGTATTCAATTGTTTCTTCAGTAAAGTTAGCTACCAGTGTCCGGTTTGCATTTACTGTGAAGGTATAACTGGCCGAAGTTGAAACAGGATTTCCGTTTTCAGTCCAGTTGACGAAGTTATAACCATTGGCTGGTGAAGCTGTGACAGTGGCCTGGGCGCCGGCAACATAGGTGCCTCCGCCTGCAGTGTTGCCACCTGAAGCAGGACTGGACAAGGTGGTGATGGTGTATTCAATTGTTTCTTCAGTAAAGTTAGCTACCAGTGTCCGGTTTGCATTTACTGTGAAGGTATAACTGGCCGAAGTTGAAACAGGATTTCCGTTTTCAGTCCAGTTGACGAAGTTATAACCATTGGCTGGTGAAGCTGTGACAGTGGCCTGGGCGCCGGCAACATAGGTGCCTCCGCCTGCAGTGTTGCCACCTGAAGCAGGACTGGACAAGGTGGTGATGGTGTATTCAATTGTTTCTTCAGTAAAGTTAGCTACCAGTGTCCGGTTTGTATTTACTGTGAAGGTATAACTGGCCGAAGTTGAGACGGGATTTCCGTTTTCAGTCCAGTTAACGAAGTTATAACCATTGGCTGGTGAAGCTGTGACAGTGGCCTGGGCGCCGGCAACATAGGTGCCTCCGCCTGTAGTGTTGCCACCTGAAGCAGGACTGGACAAGGTGGTGATGGTGTATTCAATTGTTTCTTCAGTAAAGTTAGCTACCAGTGTCCGGTTTGCATTTACTGTGAAGGTATAACTGGCCGAAGTTGAAACAGGATTTCCGTTTTCAGTCCAGTTAACGAAGTTATAACCGTTGGCTGGTGAAGCTGTGACAGTGGCCTGGGCGCCAAAGTTGTAACTTCCGCCACCCGAAGTTGTGCCGCCGGCCGTGGGGCTTGAGGAGGTTGAAACCGTGAATTGCTGAATGGTAAAGTTAGCTACCAGTGTCCGGTTTGCATTTACTGTGAAGGTATAACTGGCCGAAGTTGAAACAGGATTTCCGTTTTCAGTCCAGTTGACGAAGTTATAACCATTGGCTGGTGAAGCTGTGACAGTGGCCTGGGCGCCAAAGTTGTAACTTCCGCCACCCGAAGTTGTGCCGCCGGCCGTGGGGCTTGAGGAGGTTGAAACCGTGAATTGCTGAATGGTAAAGTTAGCTACCAGTGTCCGGTTTGCATTTACTGTGAAAGTATAACTGGCCGAAGTTGAAACAGGATTTCCGTTTTCAGTCCAGTTAACGAAGTTATAACCGTTGGCTGGTGAAGCTGTGACAGTGGCCTGGGCGCCAAAGTTGTAACTTCCGCCACCCGAAGTTGTGCCGCCGGCCGTGGGGCTTGAGGAGGTTGACACCGTGAATTGCTGAATGGCAAAGTTAGCTACCAGTGTCCGGTTTGCATTTACTGTGAAAGTATAACTGGCCGAAGTTGAAACGGTGTTTCCGTTTTCAGTCCAGTTAATGAAGTTATAACCATTGGCTGGTGAAGCTGTAACAGTGGCCTGAGCGCCAAAGTTGTAACTTCCACCACCCGAAGTTGTGCCGCCAGCCATGGGGCTTGAGGAGGTTGAAACCGTGAATTGCTGAATGGTAAAGTTAGCTACCAGTGTTCGGTTTGCATTTACAGTGAAGGTATAACTGGCCGAAGTTGAAACAGGATTTCCGTTTTCAGTCCAGTTAATGAAGTTATAACCATTGGCTGGCGAAGCTGTAACAGTGGCCTGAGCGCCTTGATTATAATTACCTCCACCACTTGTACTTCCGCCTGCAGTTGGGTTTGAAGAGGTTGTTATCTGGTATGATGTAACTGCGGCAGCTGAAACGGATACATTATCAATATACCAGTAGTCATATTGATAAAGATTTCCTTCAATAGTAAAGGCAATATAAGTTGAAGCCGAGTTTAAGTTGTTTTGTATGGTGGTGTTTACCAGGTAAGGGCCTACATTGCTGTTGGAGGATGTTGCCAAAGACCATGCTTCATCAGTCCAGTTTGTTCCATCAGAGCTGGATTGAACTTTAAGGGTTGCACCTGCGCCATAATCGTCAAGCATATGCCTGAAACTCAGGTTGAGACTTGAAACTCCTGTAGTGTTTAAAGGCAGGGAAACCAATCTGGTGGTTGCAGGGTTTTTATCCTGATAGGTTGACATCATTTCATTGGCTGTGCCTCCGGCATTGGATGTGTTTGATATGGTCCAGTTTGGTGATACGTTTGAACCGGAAACCTGCTGTGTCCAGCATGCCGGGAATATTTGTTCATTAAACGATTGAGTATAGGGCAGGTTTGTTATACCGCAATCGGTAGTAGCATAAGCTGTTAATCCGTTTGAATATGTATTTGTTCCGTCAACAGACCAAAGTTTGTAATAATAGGTGGTAGCCTGTGATAGCGAAGTATGATTGAAACTGGTGCCACTGCCCGCATATATAACGGTTCCTCCGCCAGGGATTGTTGCGCCTGCGGTATATCCTGTTCCCGTTACAGGAATTCCAAAGGTAGGTGTGGTGCTGTATGCCAGCACAACATTGTTGTTAGCGCTGTTTTTTTGCCAGTTCAGGTTAATCTGGCTTCCTGATACGCTGTTTGCAGCAAGGCTTATGGGGTTTGTAACGTAGCTGATGCCAATGGTAAATGAAATGGTGTTGTCTGCTGCAGTTACATTGTAGATGTTTAATCCTCCGGCGCTGCCATCCTGAAGAAAAGAGGATGGGTTGGTTCCATCGTTGATGGCTGTACGTCCTGAACCGGCAGAGAAATATGCAGAAGATGTGGTTCCATTTACAGCAGTGGTTCCATTGGGCCTGTAAATATATACTTCGTCAGGAGGGCCGCTTGCATTTCCATTGTAAGCTGGATCAATGCGGTAAACAATTAATCCGCTTCCCGGTAAGTTAGATTCAAATGTGCCGGTCGTTTTTCTGTATTCAACAACAAAATATTGAGATGTTGAATTAGGCGAAATAATCTTGTAGCAGTTGTTGGTTGATGATGTTAATGGATTAAGGGTATATGTTCCTGAGGTGGTGATTTCCGGAATTGAGCTTATCCATGAATTATTGGTGTATTTCCATTTCATGTAAGCACCCATGTGTCCACCCCCTGATTCCATTAAATCCCATGAAGAAACAGGTGCTATATTCAAACCGCCATCATCATAATGATATAAATCAGGTGCGCCTAAAGCATGGAACATTTCATGGCATAATGTTCTTACATTGACCTGCGTTTCAGGTTGAAACGTGTAATCATAAACACGTTTGCCGTTAATGTATACATTTTCAGTGTAAAGAGCCCAGCGGTGAGCCCATAACAGGCTGGCCCAGGCGCCGTTCCCTCCTCTGATAATAAAGCAAACGTTGTCTACTTTGTTATCATTGTCGCCATCAATATTGAGCCCGGCAGGAACAGGAGAGTTGGCATTAATCCAGGTAATGGCATCTTTTAAAAGCGTGTGCTCGCGGGTAGTACGTTCAGTACTTCCATTATAACCTGCGGGATTGGTTGTGGCGTTATAGGGCTCAAAATAATTGCGTGCGTGCGTGTCGGTGTATGAATAGTTTGTTGTAAGCGCGCAATCAGGATAATGAGTTGAGCCTATGGTAAACTGTGTGTAAGAGACTTCGTTAAAATATGATTTTAGTGAGTTGCCGGTTGGCTGGTTAAACAAATTGTCATATGTCTGACGGGTAGTTGTAAATTCTGAATCATCTGAAAATTTGATATAAACGACCAGATTGTTCATGGTTCCAAGGTGAGGGGCCCTGGTTGAAGTGTTGGCTTCTTTAGTTAAAAGTTCCTTTCGGCTGAAATATTCTGCTCTTGAAATCTTTGCCCATCTTTTTAATCCAACCGCTTCGGGGTTCACCTGGTTTACTTTGAAACTTGATGGTACTACTATGCCCTTTTCTTCAATTCCATAGTAATAATAGCCGTCCTCAGCCTGAATAATGGTAAATCCTTCTGAATCATGCAGCCAGTTAAAAAATTCGTCACCCGATACAAAACAATCGATGACAGTTCCGTCTGGCTGAGTTATCTGGTAAGGCTGATCTTTAACGTAGGCTCCGAATATGTTTGATGACAGCAATAGTGTTGAAAAAACAAGTAAAAGGAAGAACTTTTTCATGGAAATTTATTTTTTTTGAATGTGCTTTATGTTGTAAAAAGCTCAATGTTGTTGTATTATTTAATTGCAATTAAAGGTAAAAAGTAATCATAAAATTGCAGGCTTTGAGCAAAAACTTGGTTGGAATCTTTTGGTGTGTAATTGTTTGAAGTTTGACTTTTGTTTGATCTTTAACCGAAAACCCGGTTTTCAGGTAATGGCCTGGCCTGAATGATGATAAATGATGATATGAGTGCTCATCTCAAATGGCAGTTGTATTTCCGAATGTTACTTTTTTACAACTACTTTAATTGTTGCTTCATTCAGGGTGTTTGAATTTAATCTTACAAAGTAGATTCCATTGGGGTGGTTGGAAAAGTCGATGCTGGTTTTTTGCCCTGAGATGACTGAACTTTGGTTGAAGATATGCTGTTTTTTTGCGTTGTAAACAACTATGTTTTCAATCAAACAACCGGGGTATTGTATTGATTCAATATTGAGAAGTCCCTGGGTTGGGTTGGGGTATGCTATGAAATTTTCGTTGACACCATGGTTTGAAAGGGCTGCAGGTTCAAACACCGCGGTAAGATTTCTGTCACTTTGTACAGAAAACGAAAAAGTGGCTTCCTCTGATATTTTCTCGCCATTTTCAGTCCAGCATACGAATTTGAATCCACTATTGGCATATGCCATCGCTATTGCATTTTCGCCCCTGGTGTATTGTTGGCTGCCTGTTGTATATCCTTTTATGTCAGAATCGGCATTGGCTGAGATGTTGTATAATCGGGTAAAATTTGCAACCAGCACATGGTCTGAATCGACAATAAAGCGATAGTTATTATTGGTTGATACCACACGGCCGCTTTCGCTCCAATATAAAAAGGTCCAGCCTTCATTAGGCTGAGCAGTAATGTTTGCCGTGTTTCCGTAATTGTAAATGCCACCTCCAGTGGTTGTTCCGCAGCTATCGTTGTTTGTTAGAGCCGAAATGTTGAATTCGGATAAGCTAAAGTTTGCTGTTATTTCACGGTTGCAGTCTGCTGATATGGTAATTTTAGGGTCAGTGGCAATTACAGCCCCGTTTTCAGACCAACAGTTGAATTTGTATCCTGAATTTGCGGCTGCCACCAACTTAACAGATGTTCCGAAATTGTATGTACCGGTTCCTGAAACGATGCCTCCCTGATCGGGACTGGCGGAAGATGCAACATTTACCTGTTGCATTGAAAGGGCTGATACTGTTATGTCATCGATATACCAATAATTGTACTGCGAAAGATCTCCTTCAACAGTAAAAGCCAGATACCATTGCGGAGATGAAGGATTTGTTGCAATGGAGGTGTTAACCTGTGTTGGCAATGAAATGGCAGCCGATGATGTTTCTATCGACCATGAGCCGTTGGTCCAGTTTATTCCATCGGCGCTTGATTGGATTTTTAAAATAGCTCCGGGGCCATAATCATTCAATAAATATTTGAAACAAACAGATAGCTCTGTAACTCCTAAAGTATTTATGGCAGGCGAAACAAGCCGGGTAAATGCCTGACTTCTGTTTTGCCAGGTTGATTTTATTTCGTTGGCATTGCCGTTTGTGTTATTGGTAACTGATACTTCCCAGTTGCCCGAAATGTCAGTCCCTGAGGTTTGTTGGGTCCAGCATAAAGGGAAAATGTTTTCTGAGAATGATTCGGAAAATGGTAATGTTACAACAGTACAATGTGTACTTGCAGAAACAGTTACGCCTGAAGAGTAAGAAATGGTGCTGTCGGCAGACCAAAGTTTGTAATAATAAACGGTGGAAGGTAAAAGAGAATCATGATCAAAATCTGAGAGGTGACCTGAATAAATAACTTCACCTCCTCCGGGCAACGTGCTCCCTGCTGGGTAAATGTGTCCTTCTTCAGGTTGGCCAAAATCAGGTGAATTATGATAAGCCAGCAGTACTCTGTCTTCCTGGTTTTTTTTCTGCCACGATAACTCTATCTGTTCTTCTGTAATGGCATTTGCCATAAATTGAACAGGGTTTTGGATTGGGTTAAAGTCAACGCTGAACGAAATGGTGTTGCCGGCTTCTGATATATTATATACATTCAATCCGCTTATATTTCCGTTCTGAAGAAATGCAGCAGGATTTGTTTCATCATTCAGGGTTGTACGTCCTGCCTGTTGCGAAAAATATGCATTCCATGGCTCGCCGTTTGTAGTATTTGTGCCGTTGGGCCTGAAAATATATAATTCGTCAGGTGGCCCGTCAGTATTTCCTTCAATTAGCGGATTAACCCTGTAGACAATAAGCCCTGAACCGGGTCTGCTGCCTTCAAAAGTACCTGTTGAACGGCGGTATTCCAGTACGAAGTATTCAACTGAAGAGTAGGGGGAGGCAATTTTGTAGCAATTGTTGGCAGGTGAAGTGAGCGGAGAAAGCGTATAAGTTCCTGATTCAGTAATTTCAGGAATTGATTCAATCCAGGACTGATTTGTGTATTTCCATTTCATGTATGAGGTCATATGACCACTGCCATTGGCCATGATGTCATATTCATAAACAGGTGATATGTCAGCTCCGTCGTCATGATAGTGGTACAAATCAGGTGCTCCGAGCGTATGAAACATCTCATGGCAAATTGTAGTGACAGAAGCTTGTGATTCAGGCACAAATATGTAATTCCAAACCTGTTTGTTATTCATGTAAACATTAAACGAGCCTAATGCCCATTTGTGTGACCATAGTAAACCTGACCAGACGCTGTTATTGCCTCTGACAATGAAGCTGATATTGTCAATTTTCCCATCGTCATCACTGTCGATATTAAGATTTGCCGGAACTGGTGAATTTGTATTCAACCATTCCACTGCATCTTTCACCAATGTGTGCTCGCGCAGTCGCCTGTCGGGCTCGTCGGTGTATCCTGATGGGTTTGTTGTGGCGTTGTATGGCTCAAAATAACTGCGAGGGTGTGCGTCTGTATAGGATTGGTTGGCCATTGCATCGCTTTCGGGCAAATGCGTTGAGTGAATTGTTAGTTTAGAATAGGAAACTTCGTGAAAGTATGATTTGAGTGAGTTCCCTTCGGGAAGATTGAATTTGTTGTCGTAATCCTGGCGCGGTATGATAAAGTCCGTATCGTCGGAGAATTTCAGGTAAATAACAATGTTGTTGAATGCTCCAGTAGATAACCCGCTGGCCGAACGGCTGTTGCCATCATTAAATAAAGCTCTTTTACTGTTGTACCTCTCCTTTGAAATTCTGACTCCTTTCCTGATTCCGGTGGTGTTCGGATCGACTGTATTTACCCTGTAAGGAGAAGCGACAACCATGCCGTTTTCTGAAATACCATAATAATAATAGCCATCGCTGGCCTGAACAATGGTAAATCCATCCTTGTCCTCAAGAAAATTGTAATACTCATCCCCTGAAGCATAGCACTCTATTTTGCTCCCGTCAGGTTGATAAACCTGAACGGCCTGTTTGCTCACTGAAACACCAAATGTGGATGTGGTGATAAGGAGTTCTGCAAGGCAAATAAGGAGTAAGAGCCTTTTCATGTCAGAGGTAAATTGTTGACTGTATAAATTATTTACTTAAAATCAAGGAAAATGTTTAACAATAATGGTAAAAAATCGAAAAAGTAATGGGTTAGAGTTATTAAATTTTACACAAAATTTTCTTGGTGTATAAATAATTTACAATTTGATAAAATAATCCTAAGGGCATGTTAATTATTTGGTTATAAACAGGGAAGAGTTTAATAGACCTTGCATTAAACAGGTTTGAAGATTCGAAGAGCTCACGGTTTATTCAGGATGGAAGGGGTGTAGGTATAAGAATGATAAGTTTATGAATGACGTGAGATTATTAGCCGATGAAATAATTCATCTGCACGGTTATTTTAGCATTATTTGGCAGGCAGGCGACGTTAACCGGCTATTATAAAAATATAGTGATGTTGATTTTAAGGGATAGAATTGGCGGGTTTTACCACTTTTTAAAAATAAAAAATACTGCCATAACGATGAATGCAAAGCCCACCAGGTAATTCCATTTAAGTGGTTCTTTCAAAAACAGGACAGAAAATGCTGCAAAAACAAGCAAGGTAATTACTTCCTGAATGGTTTTTAGCTGTGCAACGGAAAAGGTGCCATGTCCGATGCGGTTGGCCGGAACCATCAGCATATATTCGAAAAGAGCTATACTCCAACTAATTAATATAACTTTCCAAAGAGCAGCTTCTTTAAATTTTAGGTGGCCATACCAGGCAAATGTCATAAATACATTAGAAGCAATCAGTAATAAGACAGTTCTCATAAGACAGTTGAAAATTTTGGCAAATTTAGCGATTAGGTTTGCCCTGTTTCGTTATGTGCTTGATTATTTATAAGAGAAAACTTGCCTTTAATCTTTATTTTTGCCACTTAATTGATATAATCTGAAAATGAAAAAGGAAGAAATAATTGCAACATTCGACCCCAGTGCAGCAGCTTCGGGTATTACCGGGATTTTTGGCTTGCCTTTCAATGCTGAACAGTCTGATATCATTATTATTCCTGTTCCGTGGGAAGTAACTGTAAGCTATGGCTCAGGAACAGGAGATGGGCCGCTGGCCATGAATGAAGCTTCAACACAAATAGACCTGCATCATCATAATTATCCTGAACTGTGGAAAAGAGGCATCTTTTTGGATGAGTATCCCATGGAGATTGCTTTGATGGGGAAACAGGCGAAAGCGAATGCTCAGAAAGTTATTGAAGCCATTGAGGATGGAATTGACCCTCAAAAGAATCAGGAACTTACAGAAGTTCTCAATCAGGTAAATAACGCCTGTATTCAAATGAATAACTGGGTTAAAAATAGAGCAGCTTATTGGAAAAATCAGGGGAAAATGGTGGGCCTGATCGGAGGAGACCATAGTATTCCTCTTGGTTATATTCAGTTGCAGGGAGAGCATCATGCTGATTTTGGTATCCTTCATCTCGATGCTCATATGGATTTAAGAAGGGCTTTTGAAGGGTTTACATATTCTCATGCTTCCATCTTTTACAATGCACTTGAAACTGTGCCGCAAATCAGTAAACTGGTTCAAATAGGCATCAGAGATTACTGCCTGCAGGAGAATGAATTGTGTGCAGATAACCCTGAAAAAATTGCGGTTTATTTCGACAGGGAAATCAGAAGAAGGCTGTTTACCGGTGAAAACTGGCATCAGCTATGTCTCGAAATAGTAAGCAGGCTTCCTCAAAAGGTTCATATTTCCATTGATATTGACGGTTTGGATCCTAAACTATGTCCGAACACTGGTACGCCGGTTCCCGGTGGGCTTGATTTTGAAGAGTTGATGCATCTGCTGAATGTGTTGAAAGCTAGCGGAAAGGAAATTATTGGTTTTGACCTTTGTGAAGTTGCTCCGGGTGCTGATAGCTGGGATGGCAATGTCGGAGCCAGGGTGCTTTATCAGCTTTGCGGAACTATGGCTGGCTGATAAGTTGTAACTTATCATATCTGTTCCTGTTTTGGGTGTTTTTTTTTAATTAAAAATTATTCAGCCTTTTTGTTTCCGGTGATTTTATTTTGATTTACATTTGTTTCGTCATTCGACGAAATGCGAAATGTTATGGACAAAGCTAAGATTTATTCCGACGAACAATATAAAATAGCCCGTTTTGCCAAGGCTTTATCGCATCCGGTGCGGGTTTATATACTTAACTATATTGCCAGTAATACCAAAACCTGCTGTTACAGCGGCGATTTGCATGAAAATCTCGATATTGCTCGTTCAACTTTGTCTGAACATCTCAAAGAATTGAAAGCCGCCGGATTGATTCAGGGGGAGATTAACCCTCCCTATATTAAATATTGTATCAACAAGGAGAACTGGGCTTTTGCTGAATCGCTTTTCCGTAATTTTTTTAAGGAATAGCCTGTTTGCCTTTATATTTTGTATCAATAACCTTTAAATATTAAATCAATGGAAATTAAAGTTTTAGGTCCTGGCTGCCAAAAATGTAAAGCCCTCGAAAAAGCAACCCGTGAAGTGGTTGAAGAGAACAAAATCGATGCAACTGTGACTAAAGTTGACGATATCATGGAAATAATGAAATTTGGAGTGATGACCACTCCCGCATTGGTGGTTGATGGAAAGGTAGTCGTGAAAGGCCGTGTTCCTTCTAATGATGAAATTGCAAAGTTTATTCTGGGTTAACTTCAAGCGATAAAGGATGAAAAATTTAAGTTTTTTTGGCGTATTACTGATATGTATTTCGCTGATTTCGTGTAATAACTCCGGTGTTAAAACAGAGGGTGATGCTATGGCAACTGTCAAAGACCGGGCAGGGGTGCAAGTGTACTATTTTCATTACTCACGCAGGTGTGCTACCTGTAATGCCGTGGAAGACGTAACCAGAAGTGTTTTAGATGAATTTTACCCTGATAAACTTAAAAATGGGGAAATTTCATTTCAGTCAATTAATCTGGAAGAAAAGGACGGGGAGGAGCTTGGCAATAGGTTAAAAATTGCCGGG
Source organism: Lentimicrobiaceae bacterium (assembly GCA_020636745.1). NCBI lineage: Bacteria > Pseudomonadati > Bacteroidota > Bacteroidia > Bacteroidales > Lentimicrobiaceae > Lentimicrobiaceae bacterium. The sequence continues at coordinate 106,848 of JACJXH010000006.1, forward strand.
CAGGCATTGATTATCCTGAAGGACACTTTACAAACTGATTTGACCGAACCCGGGTTTATGTATGCTCTTAGTGAGCCTGATAAACTTAAAGCTGAGATTAAGTCAACTATTGATGCAGCCCTGAAATAGTAAAGATCACAGCTTTGTCAATGGTTTTCCCGGTTTTAAGAGATAAAATTTCATAGTTGTTCAGTGCTTTGCCAGGTTTTATCTGGCTGTAATTGAGTTTTTTAAGGGCTTTCAAAAAAATAATAGCATAATCTGATATGAACATTTTTAACACCCTGCTTGAAAACTCTTCTTATGGAGTCCTCACGGCGCTTGTGCTGGGTTTAATGACTGCCATTAGTCCATGTCCGCTGGCAACCAATATTTCCGCTATCGGCTTTATTAGCCGCGATTTGAGTAACCGCAACAGGGTTTTTGCGAGTGGGCTCATTTATACACTTGGAAGGGCTATTTCTTATACGGGGCTTGGTATTGTTCTCTTTTTTGGAGCAAGCAAGTTTGATGTGATCCGGATTTTTCAGGGTTGGGGCGAAAAAATCCTGGGCCCTGTTCTGATTCTGATTGGCTTGTTGATGCTTGATTTTATCAAATTGAGCATTCCCGGCTTTCATTTAGCTGAACGGATGGAAAACAAAAAAAACATTGGTTTCTGGAATGCATTGTTGCTCGGAATGGCATTTGCGCTGGCTTTTTGTCCTTATAGTGGAGTGTTGTATTTTGGAATGCTCATCCCCATAACGATTTCAAGTCCGTCAGGTCTTTTATTGCCATTAGTTTTTGCTTTGGCTACCGGGTTGCCCGTTATCATTTTTGCCTGGCTGTTGGCCTATGCCGTTGGGAATGTTGGCAGGGCTTATAATCGGTTGAAAATGTTTGAACTATGGTTTCGCAGGGTGGTTTCTGTATTGTTTATAGGCGTAGGCGTATACTACATTGTAATCTTTTTTATCTGAGTCTTTTTTGCTCCGCCAAGTTTATTGAAAATTATGAAATTGAAAAGAATTATCTGGATTATTGCCGGAATTGTGATATGGTACTTCATTTATCATAACCTGGAGCCTGCGGTTGATTTTTTAATTGAGCAGGTTTTCAACCTTAAACAGGGAGCTCATTTGACAGAAGCACTGCGCTTTTTTATTTTCGAAGTGCCTAAAGTCATGATGCTGTTGGTGCTGATAATTTTCTTTGTGGGCATTGTAAGGACCTTTTTTACAGCTGAACGCACCCGCAAAGCACTTGAAGGAAAGTCACTTTTTGCCGGAAACATTATGGCAGCCATGCTGGGTATTGTTACCCCTTTTTGCTCGTGTTCAGCCATTCCGCTTTTTCTTGGATTTATGGAGGCCGGTGTTCCCTTAGGTGTAACATTCTCTTTTTTGATAGCTGCTCCTATGATCAATGAAGTTGCCGTGGTTCTTTTGTTCGGGCTTTTTGGGTGGGAGGTGGCCGCTATTTATATTGGAACAGGCCTTATACTTGCCATTGCTGCAGGTTGGATGATAGGAAAGCTCAAACTGGAAAGGCATGTTGAGGGCTGGGTTTACGAAATGAAGGGCAATGTCACTGATGGTGAAAATGAAATTATTACAATGGATCAGCGTATCAGCAGGGGTTTTGATGCCGTTAGAGAAATTGTTGGAAAGGTCTGGATTTATATTGTAATTGGCGTAGGAGTGGGGGCTGCAGCTCATGGTTATGTACCGGAAAGCTTTATGGCTCAGCTGATGGGTAAATCAACCTGGTATTCTGTCCCTCTTTCTATTCTGATTGGCGTTCCACTTTATTCCAACGCCGCAGGAATTATTCCGATTGTAAGTGTTCTGATTGAGAAAGGTGTGCCGCTTGGCACTGCTTTGGCTTTTATGATGTCGGTTATTGGTCTTTCGTTGCCCGAATTGATTATCCTTCGCAAAGTGTTGAAATTGAGACTTATTTTTGCTTTTGTGGGTATTGTTTCTACTGGTATCATCATTGTAGGTTTTATTTTTAATTGGATTTATTGATACTGAATTTCGGATATTTGTATTCGCTTGGGTGTCTGGCTGGCCATTTTTCAAAAGTTGATTACCTTTAAAAACTCAAAAACACAGTATGCTGAAAATACTTTTTGTGATTGGCTCCGGTAGTTTTTTAGGTGGTGTTTCCCGCTATCTCGCTTCACGCTATATTCAATCTGGCTTTGTTTCTGCAATCCCTTTCGGGACTTTTTTTGTAAATATCATTGGTTGTTTTCTGATTGGTTTGTTTTTTGGACTTTCTGAGCGTGGCAACCTGAACAATGCCGAGCTGAGGTTATTTCTAACGGTTGGCTTTTGCGGAGGTTTTACCACCTTTTCAACTTTCTCAAATGAAAATCTGGCTTTGTTACGCGATGGTAGTTTTCTTTATTTCACCTTATATGCCGGATTAAGTGTTTTTTTGGGGCTGGCGGCCACATTTGCAGGAAATGCATTAACCAAAGTATTTTAAAACATGAAAGCAGATTCAGAAATCATCAGGCTGCGGGTTTATATCAGCAATACTGATAAGTTCAGACATTCCTTGCTAAGTGAAACACTTGTTTTTGCTGCCCGCAGGTATGGCCTTGCCGGAGCAACTGTGTTCAGAGGGAGCATGGGATATGGGTCGAGTAGTGTGGTTCATACTTCCAAGTTGTGGGAAATTACTGAAAAACTACCTGTAATCATTGAAATTGTTGATGACCATAAGATGATAAACCAGTTTTTGGATATTATCAGGCCCTGGTTTCATAAGATACCAACCGGTTGTTTGATTACGACTGAAAAGGTAAAAGTTGAGCTGTTTAAAAAAGGGGTTAATAAGAAGTTTTTTTAAGCTGCTTCGTTTTTGCATTTCTGGCGACAAGTCGTTTGTTGTTTTCATTTTGCGCAGATAGTAATATATATGACTGGAAAACCTGAAGATGTCATTGTATCGCCGGAGTGTGTTTTTTAAGTTCAGTTAAAGAAAAATAAAGCAATTAAATTCATGAAGATTCTGATTCTTTGTACTGGAAATTCATGCCGTTCGCAAATGGCTCATGGCTTTTTACAATCATTTGATCCTCGTCTGGTTGTTTGTTCAGCCGGTACTGATGCTTCTGGCAGGCTTAATCAAAAAGCCGTTCAGGTGATGAGCGAAATAGGAGTGGATATCAGCACGCACACTTCCGATTCGGTTGAAAAATATCTCGATGAGGAGTGGGATTATGTGATTACTGTTTGCGGAGGAGCTAATGAGTCTTGTCCCGCTTTCTCTGGTAAAGTGAAAAATCGTTTACATATGGGTTTTGATGATCCTTCCCATGCTGTGGGTACTGATGAGTTTGTTTATAGCGAATTTATCAGGGTTAGGAATGAAATAAAGGAAGGTTTTCTGAAATTCTATCTCGAAAATATTCAGGAATAATACTATTTTGAATTGCTAACAGCTATCATAAAGTCCATGAGCAAATTACAGGAAATGTCTTTTTTTGACCGGTACCTTAGTTTATGGGTGACTGGTTGTATCGTTGTAGGGATTTTTCTGGGTAAGACCTTTCCCGCAATTCCTCAAACTCTCGGAAAACTGGAGTATGCCAGCGTCTCAATCCCCATCGCAGTGTTAATTTGGGTGATGATTTTTCCCATGATGCTTAAAATTGATTTTACAAGTGTTGCACATGCTGTAAAAATGCCTAAAGGCCTGACTATTACTCTTGTAGTTAACTGGTTGGTTAAACCGTTTACGATGTTTGGCTTTGCCTGGCTGTTTTTTTTCGTCATCTTTAAGTGGTTAATCCCGGCTACCCTTGCCAAAGAATATCTGGCAGGAGCTGTGCTGCTTGGAGCAGCTCCGTGCACTGCAATGGTATTTGTGTGGAGTCATCTTACACAAGGCAACCCTGCTTATACCCTTGTTCAGGTTGCGGTTAACGATCTGATAATTATGGTGGCATTTATCCCAATTGTTACTTTTCTCCTGGGTGTCAGCGGCATTGTAATTCCATGGAATACATTGATACTCTCTGTGGTGTTGTTTGTCGTTATCCCTCTCGTTATTGCTGTTTTTGTCAGACGAACTGTTATCAGACGTTACGGGCTCAACTATTTTAATCAGGTTTTCATCAGAAAATTTACCGGGACAACCATAGCCGGACTGTTATTCACACTTATCATTATTTTTTCATTCCAGGGCGATATTATTCTTGGAAATCCCTTAAATATTCTCTTGATAGCCATTCCGTTAATTATACAGACTTTTTTTATTTTTTTTATTGCTTACAAGTGGGCAGAAATTTGGAAACTTCCTCACAGTATTGCAGCTCCGGCTTCTATGATAGGAGCCAGTAATTTTTTTGAACTTTCGGTGGCTGTGGCCATTGTTCTTTTCGGGCTTAATTCAGGCGCCACACTTGTTACTGTTGTTGGTGTCCTTGTTGAAGTACCTGTAATGCTTTCTTTAGTAAAAATTGCCAATAGAACCCGGTTTAAATTTGCCGGTAATTGATTTAGATTTGTTTCGGTTTACTATGGAAAGTTTGTTGATTGAATCAGTTTAATCATTTTATTTTTTTTAGCCCGTAAATTTGGCTTAAATATCATAAATGCAGGTTATTATGTGTTGTAAATGGCATGACTAAAAGTGTTAGTGCGAAATGAATAATTTCATCCATGTCCAAAAACAGTAAAATATATAACTTTGCACATCTTTAATTCAGAACGATAAAATCATGTCAGAAATAATGAAACTTAAGCCCTCAGAGGCTTTCCAAAAAATGAATGAAGGTGCTATATTCCTTGATATTATTGATGAAGAGGGATTTAGTGTTGTTGCTTATGATGGCATTGAAACTACGCAGGTTACATTGTTGCAGTTACTTGAAAAATTGCAATGGCTTGATAAAGCGCCTGTGTATATTGCCGGAGGTTATGATGAGGCAAGTGGTTTTAAAGCCGCAAACCTTCTTTATCATCAGGGGTTTGAAAATGTGGGTTATGTAGCTGGCGGTGTTCAGGCCTGGTTTCAGGAAGGTTTTTTGGTTAAGTACAATGTAAACCATGGCTGCAGCTCAGGAAGCTGTGATACAGGTGGGTGCAGCTCTGGCAGTTGCAGCACCGGGTACGAAGATGATGATGAAATGGGCGGATGCAGCGGTTGCTCTTGCGGGCATTAAAAAAAACAGCTAACCGGATTGATTTTCGGTTAGCTGCTTTTTCTTAAGATTATTCATTAAATGCCTAACTCTACCTGAAATACCAGTAGCAGATTGTTTTTATCAGATAGTAAAGCATCGTATAAGTGTTGATTACGGTATCCGATAAAACCCTGAAATTTTGTCAGGTGCTTTTTGATGTATTTATTTACCCCGATAATATAGTAAGAATCCTGTCTGGCCAATGGTCTTATTTCAGCATCAGGTTCCAGAACTGAATATCGCGCTGCAATTTCCCAATAGTTTCTGAAGCAATAACTTATTTGGGTGTTAATGCCATGCCCGGCAACCACAAATGCAAGCTGTGACGAATCAGCCGGATTATAAGTATATGCCGAACCATCTACCGTTCGGTTTAAATACTCGGAAGAAAGTGCCCATCCTTTATATTTGATGATTACATCAGCAAACGCTGATTGTAAGTTGCGGTTTTCATAAAGGTCAGTCCCTATTGTACCACGGGTTCGTTTGGCTTTTTGATTGATGGAATATCCGGCAGCTAATGAAATTTTTGGAGTAGATTCAAATTCAAGGTCTCCTTCTGAAAAATCACCGTCTTTTTTAAATTTGCCCAGTGGTAAAAGCTCCAGTCTTGCAGTGTAAGCCAATCCATCGTTGGTCTTAAGCTGGTTTCTGCCATCGCCTGTCGATACAGCAGCCTTTAAATTATAATGAACGCCTCCTAATTTGTCGCTGTAGTATCCGAAAAATCCAAAGTCCCTGTCAAGAGTTAAGTTTGCATTTACATTTGATCGGTCATAAAACTGTTGCTGACCACTTGAAGTTATTCTTTGGCGGTTACCCGGTAGTTTTCCCTGTCCGAAGCCAACATAAAATTTGGGATTAAAATGGTAATAAACCATAGCGTCACGCACCAGGTTGGGAATATGTGTATTGTCCCAATCCTGATCGCCCCGCGAAAACGACAATTGAATGTAATAAGTCAGATTACTGTTGAGAATGTAGCCATCAAATCTGAGTCTGAGACGACTTACCCTGGCTTCTATATCTTCAATGTCAAAATCATCATTCATGTTCAATACAAGGCGATTCTGCATTCTTAATCTTATGTTTACACCAAAAGTGCTATCAGGTGCGTTAAACCCCAAACCTTTGCGAAATGATATCATGGCGCGTTCGTCAACTTCTGTCTGGGCGCTTAAGCTGCTGATTATAAGTGCGAAAAATGCAAGAAAAAGGATTGTTCTTTTTGGCATGTACAGGTGATTAGAGGTTATACATTAAAAAAAAAGAGGCCGTCGGTTCATCGACGGCCTCGGCTCATAAATTAATTATAGGTAGGCAGGAATGAGTGATTTTTTGAGTAATCAAGCATTTGTCCGGTATAATCGTCAGGATATTCAACTTTTATATCGGCAATTATTCCATCTTTCATTACCGGCACAAAAACGGGGTTGATAAACCCTCCGTAAGGAGCAATGTTTAATTTAGAAAACCTTTCCAGCACTTCCTTGTGAAGTGTTGGGTCAACAATTACTCCGTATTTTTCGACCAAAGCACTGCCGGCAGCATAATCTCCTTCTGATTTGATGCGTTGAATTTCGGCCAGCATATTGCCAAATAATACGCGAAGAGCCTTGTAATCATTTATTTTTACAAAGGTTTTTCCATCTTTGACGTACATTTCCACTACATTGTTTTTTTTGCCGTTTTCATAACACCAGCCTGCAATCAGCTGACGGCATCGCATATGCGCCTGTTCAATGTTTTTTCCGGGTTGGATACGGGTAAGCTGGGTAATCAGGCCATTACGGATATAACTGTTGTACTCAGCTTTGTAAACCCCTTCATTGTCATAAAGTCCCAGCTCAATCATTCTGGGATCGGCCATATAATAAAGAGCAAACAAATCAGCTCTGGCCTCTTCAAGCGGTGAGCCATAGTTTTTCAGTTCATCACCGCGTGTACCTGGTAATAATTGCCCTGAACCATGACCCAGACATTCGTGTAAATCGGTATGCAGATTGCTGGCCAGACTTCCATACTTTTTAGCTAGTTCAATCTCTTCGGGAGAGCCTGCAAACTCTTCCATCATGCCATTGCCAATAGCTGCCTTATCGTAAGCGTAGGTAATGTTCTCAATGGTAACTGATTTTGAACCATGTTCTTTGCGAATCCAGTCGGCATTAGGCAAATTGATTCCAATAGGTGTTGACGGGTAGCAATCGCCACCAAGTTGAGCTGCTGTTATAACTTTGGCTGACACTCCTTTTACTACTGATTTCCTGAATTTGGGGTCGACCGGTGAATGATCTTCAAACCATTGAGCATTAGCACTGATAATTTCTGCCCTTTTAGTGGCAACTTTATCTTTGAAGTTTACGATACTTTCCCATGTAGCTTTTAGCCCCATTGGATCGCCATAGTTTTCAATAAATCCGTTTACAAAATCAATGTCAGATTTTAAGTCTTTAACCCACAGTACGTTGTATTCGTCCCAGGTGGAAAGGTCGCCGGTTTGATAATAATTGATCAATGATTTAATGATTTGTTTCTGTTCTGGGTTTTCGGCAACTTCAGCAGCTTTGTTCAGCCAGAATACAATTTGCTCAATGGCTTCTGTGTACAATCCGCCAACTTTGTAAACTTCTTCGCTGATAATATTATTTTTCTTTACAAGCTTGCTGTTGAGCCCAAAAGAAACCAGTGTGTCGCCGCCATTTTTAATGGTGTTGGCTTTGAGATTTGAATAATATAATTCAGCTTCTTTTTCTGTAACTCCGTCATAAAAATTACAGGCTGAGTTTAGTAATAAATCCTTTCCGGCTTCCTGACTAACTGCTTTGGGCGCAATTTCAGGGTCGAATATGATTTGAGAGATTTGGGTTATAAAAGCTTCTAAATCCTGATTGTTCTGAAGGGGGAAGCTTCCTTCCTTGGTTTCCCTGATGAGTGATTCAAAATACTCCTTGCTTATTTCAGGAAAAAACTTGTCCTTGGAATAGTGATGGTGAATTCCATTGCTAAACCAAACGCGCTTGGTATAAACCATAAAGTTTTGAAAATCTTCAGAATCGCGATTTCCTTTATAATTCTCAACAATGTTTTCAAGCGTACGGCGTACTGCCAGATTGTATTTGTAGTTTTGATCAAAAAGAATATCGCGACCCGCGATTGCAGCCTGGCTCAGGTAATACACCAGTTCTTTTTGCTGAAGGGAGAGGGAGTCAAATCCGGGTACCTGATATCGCATAATCTTCAGGTCGGCAAATTGTTCCAGCAGAAACTTAAAATCCTGTTCCTGATTCCCGCTTTTTTTTTCTTCATTACATGAAGTGCTGAAAATGCTCATAACGATTAAACTAAGAAAGATTAATTTTTTCATAATCTGATGAAGGTTGTGAGAGGTTATTTGTTTTTATTCTTGTCAGTGAGCCATCCGTTTTCAAATACCGGTAAAGCATTGGAGATGCCCGTTTTGATAGTGTATTCAAGCAAAGGATTTACTCCAAGGTTCAATAATCGTTGGTGATGCGAAGCTTTTTTTATAAAGGCTGCCAGGTTGTTTTGCGCAGCTTCCCAATACCCGACTGCCATGACCGAAGCATCACCGGAGATTTCAAAAGCAGTGGTTTCTGTAAGCTTGCTGATGAATGCTCCGGCACACAAGGTGTCTTCAATGCAAAATTGATTCTTCCAGCCTGAGCATAAAATAACAATGTTTTGTTTTTGGGTGGATAACCATTCAGCTACAGCATAAAGATTAGAAAATGATGCAGCTACAACAGGCCCGTTTGCGGCCGCCAGCATAATGGCTCTTGTACCGTTAGTGGTGGAATAGGCTATTGTTTTTCCTTCAATATCAGGATTCATGAAATCTGATGCAGAGTTTCCGTAATCAGCAAAATCGAGTTTAAGACCGTCTCTTTCAGCTGCCACTTTGTATCCTTTTTCTTTCAGTTTCCGGGCTTCCTCAAGGGTCATGGTGGGTATTACTGCTGCTGCATGAAAGTCAAAAGCTGCGACAACAGAGGTTGTAAATCTCAGAATATCAATAACAACAGTAATGTGAGACTCCTCAGTTGTTCTGAAAGGGTAGAGGGCCGGACTGAGGATGGTTTCTATGGTTAATGGCATTTTTGTGTCGATTGAATAAAAACACCCGCATACTTGTGTGTAGTATACGGGTGTTTTGCTTAAAATGAAATTAGCCTTTGTAAAATGGTAATTTGACAACTTTAGCCTTTAACGCTTTATCGCGGATATTGATCATGATTTCGGTTCCTGGTTTAGCCATTGCAACTGGCACATATCCCATACCAATGGCCAGTTTTAATGAAGGAGACTGGGTGCCTGATGTGACTTCCCCGATGGTATTGCCATCTGCATCCATAATGGGGTAATGTTGTCTGGGGATGCCTTTGTCAATCATTTCAAAGCCCACGAGTTTTTTCTGAACTCCTTCATTTTTTTGGCGAAGTAAAGCCTCTTTGTTGATAAAGTTCTTGTGGTCGGCAAATTTGGTAATCCAACCCAACCCGGCTTCGATAGGTGAAGTGGTGTCGTTAATGTCATTGCCATAAAGGCAGAATCCCATTTCAAGTCGTAATGTGTCGCGGGCTCCAAGTCCTATTGGTTTGATTCCGAATTCTGCCCCAGCTTCAAACACAGCCTTCCAAATGGCCGGTGCATCTTCGTTGGCAAAATATATTTCACATCCACCTGCGCCTGTATACCCGGTAGTTGATAAGATTACATCTTTAATGCCGGCAAAGGTCACTTTTTTAAAAGTGTAATACTCCATATCGGTAATGGTGGTGTCAGTGAGCTTTTGCATGGCTTTTAATGCAAGAGGTCCCTGGATGGCCAGTTGGGAAATTTCGTCAGAAGCATTGTATAAAGTGGCTCCGATTGTATTCTGTGAATTTACCCATGCCCAGTCTTTGTCAATATTGGCTGCATTTACAACCAAAAGGAAAGTTTCGTTGTTGATACGGTATACAAGCAGGTCATCCACAATGCCGCCTTTGTCGTTGGGGAAACAGCTGTACTGCACTTTTCCGTCAACCAGCACTGATGCGTCATTTGAAGTAACCCACTGAACAAATTCAAGTGCTTTAGGGCCTTTTACCCAGAATTCACCCATGTGTGATACGTCAAAAACACCAACCGCTTTGCGTACGGTTTCATGTTCAGTTAGTAATCCTTCGTATTGAACCGGCATATAGAATCCGGCAAACTCAACCATTTTAGCGCCAAATGCTTCATGAAGAGCACTAAATGCAGTATGTTTCATAATGAAGATGTTATTGAATTTTATGGGGCAAACCTACGTGATTTTTTTGAAATCAACGTAGGTTTTTTCTAAAATAAGGGCTTAATATATTTGTTTTTTGATGTTGCCCGACTGTTTATGTATTTTGTCGTTTATTTAATGACAGGCAAATTCACACAAAAATATCGCGACAGGAATTTTTGCCATTTTAATTGATTGAACATAAAAAGATTAAAATTTTATCGGCTATGTATTGTGAGCTAAATTATTCGTATATTTGCGTACTCAAAATCATTTCAATCCCGCTCTCAGTATTTATACCAGTACTCATCAGGTTGGACAGGATAGTCGGATCATTCCGGAGTGGATTTTCATTTAAACAATCACATTATTTCCCGATCCTTATTTCTACGATCACAAATTAACCATTATTTTATGTACGATATCATTGAACTCAACAACAAGTCGCTTGAGGATTTAAAAGACATTGCACGCGGGTTGAATATACCCAAAATTGATTCTCATAAAAAGCAGGAACTTGTTTACCAGATTCTTGATTATCAGGCGTTGAACCCTTCACGTGAGATGCTTGAAAAAGAAAAAGCAGCCAGAGAAAACAAACACAAGCGTGAGCGCATTTCAGACGATCGCTTCAACAAAGGTAAACCGCAGCCCAAAAAGCCTGCCCACGGAAGCCCGGTTGCTTCTTCTAACCCGTCGGTAGCTGCATCTGCTGCAACCGAGCGCAAGGCTGAAATTGCTGAAAATACTGAACCTAAACCCAGCCCTTCTAAACCTAATCCTGCTAAACCCAATGCTCCGGCTTCAAATGAACCAGATAAACCTGTTCGTCCAAAACCTGAAAACCCGGTAGCAGATACAGACAAACCCCGCAGAGGCAGGCCAAAACGTGAGCCTTTGCCCCGTCAGAGAAAGTTTGAAGTGCCTGTTTCTAAAAGCGATCATATTGATGAAGAAGCGATTTTGCTGAGCACCGCACCCATTATTGAAGACCCAATAGAAGATATAGTACAAAAAGACATTTCTGTAGAAGAAGTCATCGCTTCAACACCCGCTCCGGTTGCACCTCCCGCTGAAGATTTTACACCCCCATTGCCACCACCACCTCCTCCTGTTGAACGTTATCCCGAACCCGAGCCTTACAGGCCTTCAGGTGAGCGCTATAGCCGTGAGTACAACAATCCGCGTCAACAGCGGTTTCCCGAAAGGAAAAGAGAAGAATATACATGGGAGTTTGATGGTTTTATTTCAAGTGATGGCGTGCTGGAAATTATGCCCGATGGTTACGGCTTTCTGCGTTCTTCCGATTATCATTACCTGAACTCTCCGGATGATGTTTATGTTTCTCAGTCGCAAATCAAACTTTTTGGGTTAAAAACTGGTGATACCGTTAGAGGAACAATCAGACCGCCTAAAGAAGGCGAGAAATATTTTCCATTGATTAAGGTTGAATTGATTAATGGACGTACGCCAGATGAAGTACGTGACCGAATTCCTTTTGATTACCTTACGCCGCTCTTTCCTGAAAAAAAATTCAAACTTACAGGTCACCCGGGCTCTAATTTATCCACCCGTGTTATTGATTTGTTTGCGCCTATCGGAAAGGGGCAGCGCGGGTTGATTGTTGCTCAGCCCAAGACGGGTAAAACCGTTTTGTTGAAGGAAATTGCCAATGCAATAGCAGCCAATCATCCCGAAGCTTATCTTATCGTTTTACTTATTGATGAACGCCCGGAAGAAGTAACTGACATGGCGCGTAGTGTAAATGCTGAAGTTATTGCATCAACCTTTGACGAACCAGCTGAGCGCCATGTAAAAATTGCTAATATCGTTCTGGAAAAAGCCAAAAGAATGACTGAATGCGGGCACGATGTAGTTATCCTTCTTGATTCAATTACCCGTTTGGCAAGGGCTTACAATACAGTTTCACCTGCTTCCGGAAAAGTGCTTTCCGGTGGTGTTGAAGCAAATGCTCTTCAAAAACCCAAACGCTTTTTCGGAGCTGCCCGTCAAATTGAAAATGGAGGCTCTCTCACTATTATTGCTACCGCTCTTATTGATACAGGTTCAAAAATGGATGAGGTAATTTTTGAAGAATTCAAAGGTACTGGTAATATGGAGCTTCAGCTTGACCGGAAATTATCAAATAAGAGAATTTACCCGGCTATTGATATTGTTGCTTCCAGTACGCGTCGCGAAGATTTACTGCTCGATAAGGAAACCCTCCAGCGCATCTGGGTGCTCCGCAACCATCTGGCTGATATGAATCCTTTGGAGGCTATGGAATTTTTGAAAGATAAAATGAGATACACACAAACCAATGAAGAATTCCTTATTTCAATGAATGGATAATCTGAAACTGGTAAATATTTAATAAAAGGAAGAGGCTGTATCTTTTTGGATACAGCCTCTTCCTTTTAAAATGACTTTTTACTTTAATGTCCTGATAAAGTTAACAATTGCCCATCTGTCAGCTTCATCCGTTACTTTCTTCTCAAAGTTTGGCATCTCCTTTCGCCCCACAAATGATTTGTAGTAAAGGTCGCCATCTGTTTGTGCCGAGAATGCTTTGGAGTTAAATGGAGGTACTATGTACTCAAGACTGGCAGATTTGGGCCCATCGCCCAGTCCTTTTGAGCCATGGCAGGATTTACAGTTCTTATTATACAATTCTTTGCCCGTTGTCATTACCGAAGGATCTGTGGCTTTTATGGTACTTTTCATTGTTTTGTACTTGGCTGGAATTGTCCATGGGCCTCCTTCCTTTTGTGCCATCGCCATTGATGCGGTGAAGAATACAAAAACAGTGCATAAGCATGCGGCAAGCCTGATTTGATTTTTCATAATGTAATTGTTTAGGTTTTAGAAATGTGTATTGCAACTTCTATTCCAAAGATAATAAGAAAGTTGCACTTGTAAAAGAAATAATGCAAAATATCTATATACATAGATGTAAAATTGCATTTACAAACGAATTCCTGCTCATTTTTAGCGCGTGAAAAAAATCAGGTAAAAGGAGATAAAAAAGCAGGAATCCTTGACAGTATTTCTGGTTGAATGAACTGTATTGCATCAGTTAAGTTCATTTGCACTTAGTTTACGGTCAGATTTGAGTTTACTCATACAACACCTTGTGGCAGTCGGAGCAGAAGCTGGTTTTCCATGCACCTCTGATTTTTACCGGATGAACAAATTCCAGCGTTGAATCAATAGAAGCAGTTGTAAGATTTCCGGTAGGGCCTTGTGCGATGATTGTATGACACAGATTGCAGTCTCTTGAGATGGTTTCTCCTTTGGAAGTTTTGTGTTTATCAGAATGGCACCTGAAACATCCTTCAGTCTCAAGATGGCCTATATGATTCAGATATTTACTAGCATCTGCCTTCATGTAAGGGAATGCATTTAACTGGTATTCACCCTGAATGGCAAGAATAGCTTTTTCAATGGGTTCTTTGTTTTTTTCAAGCACATCAGGATATTCGTCCTGATAAAATGCCAGCACCGTTTCCCGGATGCTTTTCATGGCGGTATCTTTATTGTCAAATGGAATTTTCAAAGCTTCCATTGCTGCATTTTTTATATAGGGAATGTTTTTTGAGAATAGACCTGAAATCATGGCATTGTCGATGTAATCAGGAGCTGATTTGTATAGATGAGAGGGTCGGTTATGACAATCCATACAGTCCATTGCTCTGGTTTCCAGTGAATCAAGTGCTTTTTGATCGATGGGGTTTTCTTCATCATAGAAAATTTTTACCTCTCCGGTTTTCATATTTGTAAGTTTAACCCATGGAATGCTTTCGCGGTTTTCGTCAGCAGATGCATATTCAATTTTGAAATCCTTATTGATATGCCAGTGGATGCCCTCAGCAAGTCCCATGGAGCTGAATTGAGGGCCGATTTTCATCAGTAAGGATACATTCCACTCTGTATTGGCCGAGTCGGTTAAAAATGAGCGTTGGCTGCGCAGTTTCCTGGAATAGAATTTTTCAGGCCAGTGGCATCTTTCACATGTTTCGCGCGCCGGCCTCAGGTTATGAATGGGAGTGCCGATTGGTTTGGGATATTTTTCAAACAATACTGAATAGACCTGATATAATCCTGACATTTTGGATTTAATATACCAGTCAGCACCTTCGCCAACATGACATTCCACACAGGTAACTCTGGCGTGAGCTGAGTGTTGGTATGTTACATACTCGGGTTCCATCACTTTATGACAAAGTGTGCCGCAAAATTCAACTGATTCAGAATACTGGAAGGCCCTGTAACTGCCCATTGCTGAAGCTGTAACAAAAATCAATGTAAACACTATAATTTTAATCATACTGATGCGTTGCTTACGTTGATTAAAATCAATGAGAGGCCAGGCGCCTTCTTCTCGCTCAGCTCCGACATTTTTTTTGATACGCAGCAATACACCCAGGGGTATCAATATTAGCCCTAATACAAGAAATGCCGGTAAAATGATGTAGATGTATAACCCAAGGTATGAGTTGCTTTGCGACGAGAAAAGGGAAAACAGAAGTAAAATAAGGATGAGAAATATGCTGTTCCCTGCAAGTATGAAACCTGTGACACTAAGCCAGTTGTAAAGTTTTTTAGGCGTTTTCATGTTTGTTCGGTTTAAGTACTTAAATGGTTGTTTATAGTAAAGATATGGATAAAACTAACTATATTGATGGGATGTGATTGTTTTGTGTAATTTGTATACAGTCTAAATTGTTCGACTGAAATGCCTGCCAGGTAAAGCCTTGGATATGTATTATTAACAGGAAGATTATCAAATGTTAAGGATGTTGGGTCTGTGGTGTGATTTTTCGAACACAGGCTAAATGTTTTGATGGTTTTATATTTCAGATATTTTGGAAAACCATTCATTGTAAAATTAAAGCGAGGCGGACAAAAATATTTTTGTCCGCCTCGCTTTAATTACAGGCTTAACTGCTTGGGGTTATTAATAAAGGCCAGTATTCTATTTTTATTTTTTGGGGTTTAGTTTATTGTCCTTAGTGTGATTCATGGAATCCATTTATCATACTCTTGAAATTGCTGACAAAAGTTGCTCCAATTGTACAGAAATAAATGTGGATGATCATGAAAAAAGAAAGGAAAAATCCAATAATAACATGAATAATGTTGTTGATTTTAAAGAGGTTGCCGCTTAAAAATTTGGCAAAAACTACTTCAGGATAAAGAAATGCCCATCCCGTGAGGATGACAACCGGAACCAGGCAATACATGGCCACAACATATGTAAATTGCTGCAATGGATTGAATTTGCGCTCTTTTGTAACCGGAAAAGGAGGGGTTTCATGTTTAAAAATCCCGATGGTGTAGTATATAAACTGTTTCATCAGTCTGTTGAACAATCCTTTTAATGACAATTTGTAGTACTTTCCGTTGGGAGTGATGATATTTCCAATCAGGAAAATCAGATAGCTAATTGTTAGCGTAATTCCACTGATATTGTGCAATTTAACTGCCAGGTCAAAACGGATAAATGGATTATCCGGATTTGAGTATTGCATGCTTACACCGCTTATTATCAGGGTGATGATAAGGATGGCATTCAAGGCGTGCCATAGTCTTACCCAAACAGGGTATAAATACAATTTTTCAGACATTATTTTTTTCGTTTTAAGATTCTTAATGAAGCATGAATTGCAATTCCTGCCAAAACACAGCCAAACATGATTATGCTCAGTAACCCAAGGTAGTAATTGCGGTTTGCACCGATTACATATCCTTCGTTCATGATAACTCCATTAAAGAAACCAGCTTTGTTGCGGCCTTCTTTAACCTTGTATTTATAAAGAGAAGCCATCAGTATTGAGTTGGTTGAATGACATTCAACGCACCTTCTGACTGCTTTTTCTTTTGGCTGAATATTGTGGGCTACTAAAATAGAATCATTGGTTCTGGCATGACATTCAATGCAACGTACATTTTTAAAGTGGGTTTCCTGATTGGGTAGCCATTCATGTATTTTAATAATATCAGGTTTATCCTTGTCAGTCAGTAACTGATAGTTATCGATATCTCCGTGACAATTCAAACAAATGGCATTGTCGTAAGCTACAATGTCTTTTATTTTATCTTCAGAACGGGCACTGATTTTGTAGGTGTGAGGATTGTGACACATCCAGCAGTTAAATACTTCGCTGTGCTTGGTAGAGTGTACACTGGCCTGAAATTCTTCTTCAATTTTTTCGAACTGAAATTTGGCATAGGTCTCGTCACCTCCATGACAGTCATTACACGCATAACTGGTTTCCATTCTTAGCTCTCCGGGATGAGGAAAAGTGTTGTAATCGTCAGAATGGCAATCGGTACATTTAAAACTTTTGTGATTTGATTCGTAGAATTCATCACGGTTGATGATGGTTTCCCGATACATTTTTTTGGTCACCTCTGAACCTGTTTCGGGGTTCATGTACTTGTATTTTGACTGACCATGGCATTTTAAACAGTTTTCGTTGAGTTCAGCGTTGGCTGATGCCCTTGGATTTTGTGCAACTGCAGCTACGGAAGCCCATAAGACTATCGTAAAAGCCATGATGATTTGCACTGGGATTTTCCGGTAAATTCGTGAAAATGGTGAAGTCATTTTTGTGAATAATATTTAGTAGTACAATTTCATTGGTCAATTGCAAAATAATTCAGGTTCTGGAAATGTTCCGTTTCGCCGGTGAATAACACTTTCAAAGGTACATATATATATAAACAGCCATATTGTACCAACAAGTGACATTATCATTTATAAACGGTGATTTTTTCGTTAAAAATATTGATATATATCACCGTTGAAGTGGAAAGTAACCTGATTTATGCTTGTCTTTTTCAATGAATTCCAGTCAGGATAAGGGTAGATGGATGCTTGGGTGTTGACTGATTCAAAGGCTTAATTACTTTGTTTTTGAGGAAGGATGATTTGATTAACTGCATAGCAGGACCAGGATTCCGGAGGAGAAATAATCAATTGAAACCAAGATCAATCCGGATAAGACTAAAACAAAAGAGGCTCCGGTTATGGAGCCTCTTTTGCTGGAAATTGGATAATTACTATAAAGCCTCGTTGAGGTTCTGGAGTAACTTTTTGATATACTTTGGATTATGAACACCAAGACTTTTGTCTTCGGTCAATGCTTTGTAATCGAGGCAAGCACCTGCAACAAGAGCAGGATATGTTCCGCTTACCGAGTTGTCGCTACCTTCCCTGGTAATGCCTGTAGCATCAAGTTTCACTTTTAATTCAGCGAGTAAGGTGGCGATTTCAGCCTGGAATTCTTCAGTAAAAGCAGCTACATCTTCACCTTCGTGGCAGCCTGCAGTTGTACAGCCGGTAGTGTTGAGTGTTTCTCCCATCCAGAAAGTGTGACCTCCTGAAGTGTTACCTGAACCGTTAGCCATATGGCAGGTTACGCAAGCGTCAGCAATCTGGGTAGAATGAGCTGAGTTAACAAGGCCTGTGCCTACTTCAAATAATCCCATGCCAACACCGGCAATTGTATTTGCCTGTGGGCCATGGTGAACACCGTAACGGGTGTTGGTAACAACAATGTCAGCTCCTCCAACTACTGGGAAAGGCTCAACAGTGCGTCCCTGATGGCAACTGGCGCAAACATTGCCTTTGCCAAAATCGTGGGTGGCACCATTGGTGTTTCTGAGTGCAACTGCTCCACTCACTGTTAAAGCAAGATCACCTGCTTCGTAAGTTTCATGTATGGCATGGCAAGTATAACAATTGGGTGGAACAGGATTGTCGATTTTAGCTCCTGTTGCTGTCCAATCGTAACTGCCGTCAAGATTGCCACGGAAACCCTGGCTTGTGTGACATACTGCACATTCACCGGTATTTCTTGCAAATGCTGTTCCCAATGAGTGCATGGAAGCGGCGCTCTGAAGCTCTTTGGCATATAATACCTGATTGCTGCTATGACAAACAATACATGAGGCAGTTCCATCGGTACCATTTGTGCCATTTGTGCCATCCTTACCGGCGAGTCCCTGAGGACCCTCCTTGGTACAGCCGGTCATAAATAAATTGCCGGCAATCAGCAATCCTGTTGCGATGGCAGTTAATAATAGATGTTTTTGTTTCATTTTTCTGTGAATTTTGTTTGTGAAAGTGTGATTTTGTTTGTGTGGATTTAAATTAAACAGTTGTTCTAGCTTCCTTTTAACCTGCAGCAGCAGTTGATTTTCCCGGTAACTCTGTCTTAAGGTTAGAAGGAAGTAAAAACAAAAGTTCAGTGCATGCTATTTTTTCATGGTACGCATGTAATAAACAACTGCCCAACGATCAGATTCATCCGTAATCTTTTTTTCAAAATTGGGCATTTCATCACGACCAATTATAGATTGATAATAGATTTCACCGTCAGTTTGATCCTGAAATGCTTTGGTTGAAAAGTCGCCTGTGCTTGTTTTCAGACTGGCAGCTTTAGGGCCATCACCCAGTCCTTTGGCACCATGGCATGATTTGCAGTTTTTATTATACAACTCTTTACCAGTTGTATTGATGGATGCGTCACCTGCTTTAATAGTACTTTTCATACTTTTATATTTTGCAGGAATAACCCATGGGCTGCCTGGTTTCTGAATCATGGCCAGGTTTATGGTCAGCATAAAAATTGCTGTGGTGAAAATTGCGATGAGTTTAACCGGATTTTTCATGGTAGTACGATTTTGGTTTATGATTTAAAAAATGGTTAAGTTGATTAGAAATTCCAAAGGCGGGTTATGTTCAAACCAATAAGAATACCTCCGTCAAAGAAATCATTCTTATTAAACATAATATCCTCCTGAGGTAAAATGCCTTGAGCAGAGGCAAGGTAAACATGAAATGCATGTGTGCTGGTTGAAACCTCAAGCCCGATACTCAGATTAGGCTTCACAGTGCCAACAATATCGTTCACTTCTTTGGTATGTTCTGAAATTCCCTGAATCTGTAAAGGGAAATCGCCTCCAATAATAATTGAACTTTGTGGTGAAAATTTAACTCTTCCGGCAAATGAAATTGAAACGCGGTCGTGGTCTGTAAGAGAGTCCATTGAATTGTAGTGAGTAAAGCCTGGCGCTATCTGCAGTGAGAACTTATCGTTAAACCTGCGTGATATTATAATCTGGCTGAAATAGCTGAAGCGGTTGCTGAATTTATAGTTTACACCAAACTTGCCGTCAGCGCTTCCGTCAATTCCAATTACCTCGTAAACAGACACTGTGACCGGTATTTTGTTTGACCGGGTTTGTTGAAGAACATTGTATTTTATCTGAATATCCTGCATTTTGTTAAACTTGGTAGTTCCTATTCCAACCATCAGGTTGTCAAGGATGCTGTAGTTTAAGCCAAGACGAATATTTGATGGTGCCCAAATGCCGAAAAGATCGGTTGCTCCATTATCCATTGTTCCAAAACGATGCTGAATAATCATTTCCAGTGTTTTGGATGGTTGCAGTGTGGTGGTTGCTCCGTCGAACAATAGTCCACTTTCAAATGCCGGACGTGCCGGACGTTCTTTAACAGGTGCTTCGGAAGTTTCTTCCTGTGCAAATCCTGTAAAGTGGCTTAGCAGCATGGCAATGGCTACAAGGGCACTTATTCTTTTTATATGGCTGAGTTTTTTCATTATGAGTAGCTTTGTGTTCATTAAAATGATTTAATTATTCTTAGCGCCTTGCTGTATCCAGGCAAGAATTACACTTGCATCTGTGGCCGTTGCAAAACTTTTCATACTTCCTGAACTCACACTGGTATAAATCAAACTGTTTGATGGTGTGTTCTGGTCTATCAAGTTGTTTTGTGTAAGGCTGTTGTATGCGTTTGACGGTGAAAGATCAGGTGAGAATGCACCTGCTGCATGACAGCCACTCATATTGCAACTGCTATTAAAAATAGGCATGATGTCTGTTGCGAAACTGATTTCTTCTGTTGGTACAGGAACTCTTTCCGGTTCAACGAATTCATATTCGCATCCACTTAGTAATGCCATAATTGCAATCGCGGCGATGGCGATTGTCGGTGTAAATCTGGATGTTAATTTCTTCATAATGGTTGCTTTCTTTAACAGTTCAAAGAAACTACTTATACAGTTATGAACATCTGTAGAAATAGTGATATATTTGCAGGCACGTGGTGATTTATTCTTTGTTTTGATTGATTTATATCATTTAAATGAGTGATTTTGCACATTATGTAGAATGATTCTTTATATTTGTTACTGCGTGTTGAATGTGTTTTTTATTTAAAGAAAACAATATTTATGAGTAAAGTGATGAATGCCAGATGTTTGCTTTGTCAGGCCCGTTCTGAAATTTTCGATTCTTTAAAAACAGATGAATTGGAAAGGGTGGAAACATGCCGGGTGAGTATGCATTATAACCCTGGTGAAATTATCTTTAAACAGGGTTCACCTTGCCATGATTTTGTTTGTGTAACTTCGGGGCTTGTCAAATTATACATTGAGGGAGAGCACGATCGCAAACTTATTGTTGGATTTGCCAAGCCTGTAGATTATATTTTCGTTCCTGGAGCGTATGTGGATAAAAGACATCATTTTACTGCAATTGCATGTGAAGATACAACCGCTTGCCTGGTGAGTTCTGAAGTTATTCAGGAGCTGGTAAAGACAAATAATGCGTTTGCCAATAGTTTTATTACAAAAATTAGTATGCAGGCCATTGATATGTTTAGCCAGATTAGCAGCCTGGCTCAAAAACAAATTCCAGGTCGCATGGCAGGCACCTTGCTACATCTGTCAAAGGGGGTTTACCAGGCCAATCCATTTACCTCATTTCTTACGCGACAGGATTTGGCTGATATGTCGGGTATGACGAAAGAAAGTGCCATCAGGGCCTTAAAATCTTTTAAAGAAGATGGGTTGGTTGCCATTGATGGAAATGTAATTGAATTGCTGAATATACCCATGCTTGAAACCATCAGCCGTAATGGCTAATTTTTTACTGAAGGATGTTGGGTGTTGATTGGAACCGAGATAATGCTAATTCTCTGATTTTTATGATTGACAGGTCTTCCAACAATGCTGTGTTGCCTTTATTTTACTAATATGAAAAGAGGTTGATGTTACTCGTTCCTCCCGGAAGTATAGTAAACGAGTTTTCTATGGTGTACATGGCCCTTTCTGCATTTTTAGAACGATATATAACCTGGTAGTTCCCCGGCTGTAAAACCAGCGTTTCCTGCAATACATTTTCCCTCAAATCATAAACCCATTCAAGCTGGCCGTTTCTTTCTATAAAAAGGCTGCCATAACCATTCACACTTTTTCTGATCACAACTATCCCGGGCAGTGGTATGTCAATAGTTGTTGTCTGACTTTGAGAAATGGTTACATCGTTAAGGTAAAGCCTTGGTAATGTGAGTATTTCAATATCATATTTGCCGCAAATGTATTTTTTTGTTTCGCCAAACCCCTGTGCACATAAAGTTTGCATTTTTCCATGCTGTCTTATAATGGCCTGAAGATTTTTAACAATACGCTCATTTGCTCCTATTTTCAGATTCAGATAACCTTGTGGAGCACTCAGCGTGGCCGTAACATGCGACCCGGGGGTCAGGCTTATACTGTCGAGCCGGACAGGCGGAACAGTGTGAACCACCAGGTCGTAATTGAGCATTGGGTCAAGTGTCATGGTGTCAGGAAGCCCGATGTGATTCAGGGTGTGTATAAAGTTGTATTTCAACTTTCCTGTTGCATGATCATAAAAAGTCATATTCACATTTGTTTCTGTTGGCTTGTTGTTTATATCAAGCAGATTAACCTGTAATGTTGTGGCGTTGAGTGCCTGGCTAATTACTGAGCTTAAAGCCTTTTGAAAGGCTGTTTCGCTGGAGGCGTCATAATATGTGCCAACACAATTGAATGCTTCCTTAAAATCACGTCCTATGCCAATAATAAAAGGTTTCATGGCCACACCACTTTT
Organism: Lentimicrobiaceae bacterium; assembly: GCA_020636745.1. Taxonomy (NCBI): domain Bacteria; kingdom Pseudomonadati; phylum Bacteroidota; class Bacteroidia; order Bacteroidales; family Lentimicrobiaceae; species Lentimicrobiaceae bacterium. The sequence continues at coordinate 129,254 of JACJXH010000006.1, forward strand.
CTGCAGAGCAATGGAAGCTGCGCATGGATCACCTGCACACTCTTCAATACCATCAGTGATGAGTATGATGATATTTTTGCAATTATCGCAGGCCGGAAAGTCGCCTGCAGCCTGTTCAAGCGCATAAGATAGGGGGGTAGTTCCTTTGGGTTCAAGGCTTTGGATTCGTGTTTTGACTTTGCTGAAATTATCAAACGAAAAAGGAATCTCAAGTTTGGTGTCATTACAGTCTGCAGGCGGATATGGCTTCTGATGCCCGTAAACGCGAAGTGCAACCTGCAAATTGTCAAATGACGACAGGCTGTCGAGCAAACTACTCATCATTTTTTTTGCAATATTCATCTTTATGTCGCTCTGCCATCTGCCTACCATACTTTGCGAAGCATCAAAAACAAACAGTATTCTGCTTAATGGTTCTCCCTCATTTTGATTCGATTTGTTTTGGGCAGAAATAAACAATGGGAAAAGAATGAATATGAGCAGAAACTTCTTTTTTGTCATGTTTGGGCTATTTCCGGTTGATTTTTATCGGCTTAATTCATGCATTCATAAACGAGCCCATAAACTATTTTACGTTAAATTTTAAAGGTTCTGTTGAGTGTGTGACAAATTCCGGCAGTCAGGCCTTGCCATATTTTCAACAAGCTGTATGATTCTGAAAAATGCATTTACATCGGGTAAACAATATCAATTAAATATGTGTATGTCCGATATGGCTCTCCCTTTTTGTCTAAAAATCCAGTGCAATGCCTTTTCCCTTCAAAAATATAGCTTTTTCAATTCCTTTAACTCATTTTTCAATAAAATCTAAAAGTATTAAAGGCATCGTAGTACCTTTGGCTGGGTAAATTTGGGCGTAAAATTTCACTTATTTCTTTTCGTGTATGGTAAAGTTTAATGTTTTTAGCAAAATTTTGGCAGTCTCTTTTTTTGCACTTTTCCTGAATGGCATTGCCTTTTCGCAGGGTATTAACAATGCAGCAGCTACCTCCTGGGTTGATTCTGTGTTTGCAACTCTTACTCCTGATGATAGAATAGCTCAATTGCTTATGTTGCGGGCTTATTCGAATCGTGATAGCATTTATGTTGATGAGTTGTCTGATTTGGTTAAGAATGTTAAGATTGGAGGCGTTTGTTTTTTTCAGGGAGGGCCGGTAAGGCAGGCTATGGTGACCAACCGGCTTCAGTCACTAAGCCGAACACCTTTGTTTATTGCCATTGATGGCGAATGGGGACCGGGCATGAGGCTCGATAGTGTATCATGGTTTCCTAAACAACTGACCCTGGGTGCCATTCATAGTGATTCCCTGATTTACGAAATGGGGGCCGATATCGCACGCCAGATGAAGCGACTGGGTGTGCAAATTAACTTTGCACCTGTTGCAGATGTCAATAATAATCCACTTAACCCGGTTATCAATGCCCGTTCCTTTGGTCAGGACAGGGAAAATGTAGCAGTCAAAGCTTGCTGGTATATGAAAGGAATGCAGGATAATGGACTAATTGCTGTTGCTAAACATTTTCCGGGACACGGCGATACCGGCAATGATTCTCATTATACTTTGCCATTGATCAATAAATCATTGGCCGAAATCGATTCAATTGAATTATTTCCGTTTAAATATCTGATAAATAATGGTGTAAAAGGTGTCATGGTTTCACATCTGGCAGTGCCCGCCCTTGATACTTCTGCCCGGTCTATTGCAACACTCTCCTCACCCATTATAAATGATTTGCTCAGGAATAAGTTGGGCTTTCAGGGGATGGTTATTACTGATGCTATGGATATGAAAGGTCTTACCAATTTTTCTGATCCGGGAATGGTTGAGGCCGAAGCCTTAAAGGCTGGAAATGATATTTTGCTTCTTCCAATTGATGCAAGGGTGGCCATTACAAATATCCGCAGAGCTATTGACAGTGGTTATATCTCTCAGTCACTGATTGATGATAAGTGTAAAAGAGTGCTAAATTGGAAATATGAATCAGGCTTAGGTGGTAATTGCTTTGTTAATACCAGTAATCTGACAGAAGATTTAAATAGCCCGAAGGCCTCACTGATTACCCGCAGAGCTAATACTGAGGCCATTACACTTGTTAATGATGCCCGCCATATAATCCCTTTGAAATCACTTGAATCCTGCAAAATTGCTTCGGTGGTTATTGGTGACACAAGTATTGTCCCTTTTCAGGAGGCATTGTCTGATTATGCTCCGGTAACTCACTTTCATCTTCCGAGAGACCCAGGGAAAAATGCATGCGACTCAATTTTACGTTTGCTTGAGCCATTTAATCTGGTGATTACTGGATTTGTAAAAACGAGTGATTTGCCTCAGAAAAAATTCGGAATATACGCTCAGGGAATTGCATTTGCCGATTCGCTGTGCAAAATTAAAGAAACCGTGCTTTGTCTTTTTTCAAGTCCTTATGCATTGGCTTCTTTCAGTAATATTGACAACTATGCTGCAACCATTGTTGCCTACCAGGATAATGCTGTTATGCAGAGCCTTACAGCTCAGGCAGTTTTTGGAGGAATAGCTGTTGGAGGCAGGCTGCCGGTTACTTCAACTGACAAGTTTCCTGTTGGTTCTGGCCTCGACAGAGATCCTGTCAGATTAGCCTTTACCATTCCTGAAGAAGTTGGTATTTCTTCACACAGCCTGCAGAAAGTAGATTCAATTGTGATGGCCGGTATTGAATCAGGGGCTTTCCCTGGCGCACAGCTTGTGGCTGTGAAGGATGGTAAAGTGTTTTATCGTAAAGCTTTTGGCAGTTTTACATATGGTTCTGACATCCCGTTGAAAAATGATGATCTTTTTGATTTGGCTTCGCTTACCAAAGTTTTTGCAACTACACTTACAGCAATGAAGCTGACAGGAGATGGTTTGATTGACCCCGGCCAAAAGCTTAGCCATTATTTCAAGCCATTGCGAAAAAGCAATAAATCACATCTGATTATTCGCGAAATAATGGCTCATCAGGCTGGTTTGCAGCCATATATTCCGTTCTATAAAAAGATTCAAAAAGAAGGATATTCAGATTCATTGTTGTTCAGAACTGAGCATGGGCCTGATTTTACGCTGAGGGTAGCCCAAAACTTTTACATGAATAAAGATTTTCGCAATACCATCATTGATTCAATTATTAAGTCTCCGCTTCTGAAAAAGCACGAATATAAATACAGCGATTTAGGCTTTATATTGCTGGCTGAGTCGTTTAAGCAGATAACGTCGCAGGATTTAAATGTTTACGTTCAGCAAAATTTTTACAACCGCATGGGTTTGCCCACAATGGGGTATCTTCCCCGGGAAAGGTTTGATCTAAATCGGATTGCACCAACTGAAAATGACACTTTGTTCAGGCATCAGCTGGTTCATGGTGATGTGCACGATCCCACTGCAGCCATGCTGGGCGGCGTTGCAGGTCATGCCGGGTTGTTTTCAGATGCATTGGATGTTGCTGTTATAATGCAAATGCTTTTGCAGAAAGGTGTGTATGGCGGAGAAGTATATCTGGATACAGCGGTTGTTGCTGATTTTACAAAAGTGCAATTTGCCGGCAATAATAACCGCAGAGGCATGGGTTTTGATAAGCCCGCGCTTATTCCCGGACAACCCGGCCCAACCTGTGATAGCGCCTCGCCTGCCAGTTTCGGTCACACAGGCTTTACCGGTACCTATGCCTGGGCCGACCCAGTAAACAACCTGATTTATGTGTTTTTGAGCAACCGGGTTTTTCCTGATGCCGGAAATAATAAAATTACTCAGATGAATATCAGGACCAGGATTCATGAAGCTATATATGAGGCCATTACTAAAGGTATGTGACAAAAGCCTGCCTTTACAACCAAAAAAAAATATTATTTTGGTTGAACACCTTTGATGGTATATTGTTTACGGAGCATTATCTGGTTTCTGAACCTAATTAACACAATATAAAAAAACAAAAAAAATGGCTAAAATTACATTGGGAGGCAATCCCATCAACACTATCGGAAATTTACCTGTAGTCGGAAGTACTGTTCCTGATTTTAAACTTGTAAAAACAGATCTCAGCGAGTTGTCGGCTGATGAACTCAAAGGTAAAAAAGTGGTTTATAACATTTTTCCAAGTTTGGATACTGCTGTTTGTGCTTCATCTGTAAGGCGTTTTAATTCCGATGCTGGTAAGCTTAATAATACGGTGGTGGTGTGTATTTCCAAGGACCTCCCTTTTGCACACAGTCGCTTTTGCACTACTGAAGGATTAGAGAATGTTGTTTCTGCCTCTGATTTTCGTACCGGCAGTTTTGGTAAAAGTTTCGGTGTGGAGATAATTGATGGCCCTTTGGCCGGACTTCATTCACGTGCAGTCGTTGTTGCTGACGAAAACGGAGTGGTTAAGTACGCCGAGCAGGTTCCTGAAATTGCTCAGGAGCCTGATTATGAGAAAGCGTTAAATGCCATCTGAGATACGATAAACAGAAACTAAAAAGGGCGCTTATGCGCCCTTTTTAGTTGAATATAGATTGAGATGTGAATACCATACGTATGTAAACTAAATGAGAATAGAGCTAGTTATACTTGTATGCTGCTACGGAGTTGTGAAAAAATGTTGGCACAAATAAAATCATCCTGGTCCTGTCAAAGCCAATATCTGCAGCATTTATTTTAAGAGGAGTTGTATCGAGTATAAGCTTCTTCTCTGAACCGGGTTGGGCAAAGTAGATATGACCAGCCCAGTCAGAAAACAGATAGGTTTCAATACCAATTGCTTCTATGCCGTCAATTCCCCCTGTATTTTCAATAAATGAGCTTACCTCAAGTGTCTGCAGATTTAATGCTGCTATTCTGTTTTGCTGTCCGCAAAGCAAAAGACCTTTCTCAAGAAACAGTCCATTGCTGGCTTTAACTTCTGGCGAGTCGGTGAGAATCTGAAGTTTATGATCTTGTAATTTAAATATACAATCTCCTTTGCTGTCCGAAACATATACAATGCCATCGCTGCTAACTGCAATATCATTCAGGTTAATGGCTCGCGGGTGTGTGTAACGATTCGCGATAATTCCTGTTTCCAGACTAATTTCAACAACTTCATCTATGTTTGTTACATATAATTTGCCATGGGTTATGCCCATCCCTTTAGGTGCACTTAATCCTGTAGCCCATTGGTTATTGATGGTTTTTCCGTCGACACTTAATTTGGCAATATACCCGTTTTCATCTTTTGACCATGGATTATGATTAACACAGGAAACGTATAGTACATTTTCATGTGCATCATACAGCACAGATTCAGGTGTTAACAAATTGTCACTGGCTTCCCATAATTTTGTGATGGCAGTGTCCTGAAATGATGATTGGGCCGAAACCAGTGAAGCTGATACAAGAAGTATAGCTGTAAAAGTGATGAATATGTTTTTCATTGTTAAAAAAATAAAATGGTTTGTGGATAGTACGGTTTGATATTCAATTAATTAAACAGTTGGCCATTTGAAAGGTTTAGTAGTTATTTAGTTTGTTTAAAGTTTTGAAAAATTATGCCAGGATAACAAAAAAGAATTATCTTTGCGCCTCCTTAGCGGATGTGGCGTAATTGGTAGCCGCGCCAGACTTAGGATCTGGTGCCGAGAGGCGTGGGGGTTCGAGTCCCTTCATCCGCACAAAAAAAACCGCTTTTGCGGTTTTTTTTATGTCTGGTCCAAATGGATTAGTTATTGCTTTGAAAATCTGTCTCCAAATACTTTTTGAAACTTATCTAATTTCGGGCCTATTACAAATCTGCAATATGGTGCCTGCTTATTGTTGTTGTAATAGTTTTGATGGTAATCTTCGGCTTTGTAAAAAGCTGTAAATGGGCTGATTTCAGTTACCAGTGGTTTTTCCCAGGCTCCACTTTTATTGAGTTTTTCTTTGTATTCTTCTGCCAGCTTTTTCTGGTTTGTATTATGGTAGAATATCACTGAGCGGTATTGGGTGCCTATGTCAGCACCTTGCTGGTTTAGTGTGGTAGGGTCGTGTGTTTTCCAGAAAACTTCAAGTAATTCGGTAAAAGATATGATATCCGGATTATAAATAATCTGGGTAACCTCAGCATGCCCGGTAGCGCCTGAACTTACCTGTTCATAGGTAGGGTTAGCACGTTTACCTCCTGAATATCCTGATTCTACTTGTATGACTCCTTTAAGTTGAAGAAAAATAGCTTCAGTACACCAAAAACAGCCAGCGCCAAAAGTAGCGGTGTCAGTTGCAATTTGTGGATTCATAGTACGGATGTTATTATGTGTGCTTTCAGAAGTGCAGCCTGTCTGTATCTGAAAAATTGATGCGAGAATCAGAATGAAAATGGTGGATGATTTCATTTTGTTTCTTCATTAAACATAAAATATTGCAGGGTGTTCAAAAACTATGCCCTGAAATGATGAATGTTTCGCAAGCATTAACAGGATGAAAGCACATATATTGAGGTAAATTTCAGGGTGTTTTGCAGGTTTTTTCCTTTAATAAGGTCTGAAATTTAAATAAAGAATTAGATTAATGACCTTTTCTTACGATATACAAATGCCCCAGAAGCGCTCCGTAATTATCATATAAGCATGAGATACTTAAATCAACCATGATTTCGCTGCCATCAGGAATCTCCTGTTTGAGCTTACCCTGCCAAACCCCATTTGTTTTCAATTCGTTTAAATGGATTTCTTCGTCGTTGGGTTTGGCCCAAAGGTTGCGGATGAGTACAGCGGCTATTTTTGAAACAGCATGCTCTTCTTTGGTCAGGTATAAGCTTTCGGCTGATTTATTCCAGTAAGTAATTATGCCCTTATGGTCAGTAGCATAAACTGCTTCGTTGATTTTTGAAAGGATGGCCGCATGAAAAGTATTCATGTGATCGTCATTTCGTTGATGAATCATATCCGACAGCATTCTCTCCTGACTAAATATATTTATAATCATGCTTTGCAATGTCTTGATATCAGGGTCGTTATCGTTTATTGCTTTAATATATTCGGGGTCTTTGTTCTTTAGTGCCAGCGAAATGTATCTGATGGGCAGAATGTAATACCTGTTTAAATACAATCCAATAAAAATGGTAAATACGAAAATGCTTACCATCATGCCTATCAGCAGCAAAAACTGATGACCTGATAATACCTTCATTAATTCTGGCTGTGTTTGAAGTTCTACGGTTGCTACAGCTTCATTGTCCCAGCCGTATAAAGGTAAGTCAGATGTATAAATTGATGTTTTTTTATTGATAACTGACTGGGCCGGTTGGGCTTCCTTTTTTATTTCAACCGTGCCGGGTTCATGCAATATGAGGTTTTTAGAGTATTCCTCATTTATGTACCTGCCTGCAAATAGCCAGCCTGGTGATGTTCCGGCTTTCTCCTGATTGGATAAAGCAACTTTTATTGCAGAAATGGCAAAAAGAGAATCATTGTCCCATATAAAATATCTGGTGATTTTGCCATCGCCAAGTGACTTGTGAAATATACTTGTATCTGATGGCAGTAAGTGCGTTTTCCGATGGTTATTATTGCAAAAAATTTTTGAAGGCTTGATGTTGGCATCAGTGACTATCAGAAATTGTAATCCAGTAGCATTTAGTTGATGTTGAATGCTGGTGATATCGTTTTCTTCGTTTGCGGCTTCAGACAATATCGTTTTGTTTGATGCAAATTGACAAACCGCGTGATCGGTTGAATTTTCATTAATAATGATTTGACTTTGCAACTGGTTTAACTGAGTTTCAGCATATGTTCTTTTAATCCGTTCTACGGATGCACTGAAATACAGTTGAAGAAAAATAATGAAACCTATACTTACAAACGCAATAATTGAGATAAGTACAACAATCTTGTTTCTTAGAAATTTCATAGATTCCTTTATTATTATGGGGTAGATTGGTTAGCTCAAGCCCGGTAGTAATTTCCCGGATGAAATCTTTTATGAGTTAATCTTATTTTTTATGAATTGTAACAGCTGATTTAATTCTTTTTTTTGCCAGATGCTTTTTTGTTTTTTTTAAGTTGATGTGATTTGTTTGACGAAGATTTTATTGAGTCATGATGTTTATTTTCAAAAGCTCTGATATTGTATTAAATGTAATTGTATCTTAGAGGATGGGGTTGTGACGCCTGCTATATTTTCCATTGTGTTTTTAAATTTTGTTGCTGTTTTATTATTTAATTTTGTGTGGCAGCCTGCCAGCCTGAATTCAAGCAACTGATTACATTTGATTAAATTACCTATTAATATTGAACAATCTGTTTGCTCTTTCACTTAAACAGGCACTAGAATATCCAGCTAAAAACAGGGACAATGATTTCAAAATTCAAATATATATTGAAGCTCTATTTGCTTGCTCTTATTGCGTTGTTGTTATCCTCTGATGCTTTTTCCCAGCTCAGCTCAGGAGGTACGCCATTGCTCTTTGCCAACCCTGGTTTGTTCCGGAATGAAAGTATTGTCAGGCTCGAACACCCCGACGCCCAAATGCTTGAGTTGGAAGATTATAAAAATGAATCATCTGGCTTTCCCGAAAGAATGGGCGTTACTATTCCTGTAAATCTGAACCCTTCAACTTCAGGCCAGGTTTCCAGTTTGGTTGATGGAAGTAAGATATGGACAACTGTCATTTCAGTCGAAGGAGCAGTTGGTTTGGGTTTGTATTTCAGCGATTTTAAACTTCCAGCTGGTGCCCGTTTGTTTATTTTTTCACAGGATAAAAAGCAAGTTATTGGAGCCTTTACGGAAAAGAACAATAAACCTGACGGGCTTTTTTCGACTGAAATTATTAAGGGAGAAAATATTACTCTTGAATATTTTGAACCGAATGGCTCATTTAGCTCTTCTCCTTTTACCATCAGCGAAGTGCTTTATGTTTATAAACCAATGTATTTTGCCGGCGAACGCAATTTAAAGGGTAGCAATTCAGGTTCATGTGAAGTAAACATGGCTTGTAGTGAAGGCGACAACTGGCGAAAACAGGGCAAAAGTGTTGTAAGAATTCAGATTAAAAACGGGAATGCTGCATATTGGTGCACAGGAACCATCATCAATAATACCGCAGGTGATTTTTCCCCGCTTGTTTTAACAGCCGACCATTGTGCCCGCTCCTTCTCAGAAACCTACGCCACTCCTTCTGATGTTGCCCAATGGATTTTTTACTTTTTGTATGAAACACAATCCTGCGATGATGAAACCGTAGAGGCTTCAAAAAGTCTCACAGGTGCTGTTAAACTGGCAAGTAGTTCTCCAAATGGCAACGATGGAAGTGATTTTTACCTTGTTACCTTAAATGAACCCATACCAGCCAGCTATGAGCCATTTTACGCCGGATGGAGCAGAACCGGTGAAATGAGCCCGGCCGGTGTGGGTATTCATCATCCTGCAGGCGATGTTAAGAAAATCTCAACTTATACAGCTCCTTTAACATCAAGTGAATGGGGTGACGTTGCGGGAACGCATTTCAGAGTTGTTTGGAGTGCAACGGAAAATGGCCATGGAGTTACCGAAGGTGGCTCATCAGGCTCTCCAGTTTTTGATAACATGGGCAGATTGATAGGGCAACTAACCGGAGGTGAGTCGGGGTGCTCAAATCTCACCGGCCCTGATTATTACGGAAAACTGGCATTCTCGTGGGAATCAAACGGTATCGCAGATTCGGTCAGGCTTAAACCCTGGCTCGATCCGTTAAATACAGGTTTAACCAGTATCAACGGCTCATTTAATTCAAATATGGCTTTGGCCAGATTTAAAGCTGATACAGCCATTATCCTTGTTGGAACTACATTAGATTTTTTTGACCAGTCAACGGGCAACCCTTCGCTTTGGAACTGGTATTTTGAAGGCGGCGAACCCCGTACTTCAAATATGCAACATCCCAAAGGAGTGGCTTATAATCAAACAGGCCTCTTCGATGTAAAACTTAAAGTTACCAATGCTTTTGGCGCTGACAGCTTGTTGCGCGAAAATTATATTAAAGTTGTGCCTCGTATTTACCCAAATCCGACGCAGGGTGAATTTTTTGTAATGATGGGTGACGAATCAGATGAGTCAACCCGGATTAGTATTGCAGATACACAAGGTAGAATTGTTTATGAAAGTCCTGCAGGAGTGCCTGCTCAGCCATTTTACAGGCTGAATATGTCAGCATTAAAGGCGGGCTTTTACCTGGTAACAATACAAAATCGGTTTTTTACTGAATCTGCGAGGTTGTTATTGGTTCATTAACAGGTGACTTTTGTGCCTGTGCTGGCTGGCTTTGGCTTGTTGTGTGTAAACGCATTTTGAGAATGTGTACAACTGAATGCTCATCCTTTTGATGGCAGTAACTTTGCGCACCTACCGGTCTTTCCAGCGCTCAATTTGCAGATATACAGTGTCGGATTGTCCGTTAATAAAAGTGCGGTTCGGAATATCCATTCCTGACGGAAGTGTTTCAACACTTTTCCAGTTTCCACGGGTAACTTTGTAGGATATCAGTTCTTCGTCAGTAAGAAGCGTAATCATTCGTTTCCCTGTACTATCCGGTTTAAAGATATATTGTTGTTCTCCCGGATTCCAGTTGTTGAAGTCTCCCGTCAAAAAAATTGGATCTCCGGCAGATGTTAATGCGGGAAGCTTATTGATTACAAATGTTACTTTCCCGGTCTTTTTATATTTAATGCTTTTCCACTTTTCAATTTTTACAAAAAGTGTGTCTTTTCCGTCGAAGCAAAATTGGCGGTTGTCAATGTCGCGGCCACTGGCATTGGTTTCTACTGTCCACCAATCGCCAAGTGTAAATTTGAAATACAAGCAATCACCATAGTTGTCAATGTTAATGTAATAAAAGCCTTTGGGGTGTTTTTGCAGTGAATAATTAATGTTTCCGGGATTCCAGTTGTTAAATTGACAAGCCATGTAAATAAGAGCGTCCTGGGGTGTGTTGTCAGGAAGCTGACGTATGACAATTACTTTTTGAACACAGTTCATAGGCTCTGTGTCTCCCCAGCATTCAACCTGATTAATTTGGGTTTCTTTTTCTCCATAGTTGAGACTTCTGTTTTTTATATCGTATCCGCATTGGTTTTTCTCAACGCGGGTCCAGTCGCCTCTGGTGAATTTGTAGTTTAGTTTGCCAATTCCACGTGGTAAAGTAATGGAATATGTACCGTCACTTTGGCGTGTCATCCGGTATTTGTCATCGCCCGGATCCCAATTGTTGAAATTTCCGGTAATGAAAATATCACTTCCTTCGGGTGTATTGAGGGGTATCCGGTCTATAATTACCTGTTGTTTGTAACAGGAAGATAACAACGCGGTTATCAGCAAAAGAAAGCTGATTTTTATGGTTTTGTTTTGAAAAGTCAAGTTCTTCATCTTGATATTATTTGTCAAGCCATTGAATAAATTCCTGTGCCTTTGCACGACTTACATAAACGGGCTCTGGTGAAGCGGGGTTTAATTCAATGAGCAATCTGCCATTGAAGTACCGACTAACTTTTCCAATGCTTTTTATGCATGCAATGCATCCACGGTTCACTCTGAAAAATTGTGCAGGATCCAATTGCAGGCTTACCTGGTCCAGCGTATAATCAATAATAAACCGGTTGTTGCTTGCAGTAACCAGAAACACGACATTGTCTTCAGCATAAAACCATGCAGCGTCTTCAACCGGAATGTGTTTTATTTGGTCACCTAACCTGGCTATAAACCTTGTTTTGTAATTTTTATCGCCAGGCCTGAGGAGCTGTTCAAGCATGCTCAGGTCTATTGCCGGCTTGTTTGTTGATTTGTACAAGTTACTCACTGCTTCAAATTTTTGAATTGCTGCAGCTAAATCTGATGGTTTAACAGGCTTAAGTAAGTAATCAATACTGTTGACTCTAAACGCCTGAATAGCGTATTCGTCATATGCGGTGGTAAATATTACCGGGCAAAGTATTTTTTCCTGCCTGAAAATCTCAAAGCTCAACCCATCTGAAAGTTGAATGTCAAGGAAAATCAAATCGGGCAGGGGATTTGCCCTGAGCCATTGCACAGTGTCCTCAATCGAATCAATGCATTCGAGTATGTCAACATCGTCACAGGTGGTATTCAATAACCTTATGAGTTCCTGTTGTGCAAAAGGTTCGTCTTCAACAATCAATACTTTCATAACAGTCAGATTAAGGGGACTTTAACAACAAACTCGTTTTCATTTTCTGTTATCTCAACGGGTCTGCCTGTAAGATAGGCATATCTGCTGATAATGTTTTTTAAGCCTATTTCTGATGAAATCACTTCTGTGTTTTTTTTCTGAAGGTTGTTTTTTACCACAATGCTTGCATCCTGATTCGAGGTAATGGTTATCTCAAGCGGTTTTTTTTGAGATATGATATTGTGCTTGATTGCGTTTTCTACCAGCAACTGCAAAGTCATGGGCGCAATCAGTTTGTGCAGAAGGTCGTCAGAAATCTGAATGACAACTGTAAGTTTGTTGTCAAATCTTAGTTGATATAGGTATACGAACGATTTGATAAACCTGACTTCTTCGCTTAGTAAGATAGTGTCGCGGCTTTTGTTTTCTAATACATATCTGTAAACATCAGAAAGATCGCGTATAAAGTTGGCTGCTTTTTGCTGGTCTTCAAAAATTAACGATGACAAGGTGTTAAAGCTGTTGAAAAGAAAATGCGGATTTAATTGAGTCCTTAAAGTTTCGAACTTGTATTCTGCATTTTCTTTTTTGTAACGCTCCATCTCAGCAATATTCAATTTCCATTTGTTGAGAAGAAAAAGCGCAAATTCAGTGAATGCTGGTATGATAACCAGAATTATTATGTAATACAGGGTGGTAAGAATCTGGTCGCTTAGTTTGATAAATACCGATTTGATGAAATATATATTGACAAGAAAACTCAGCAGAAAAATAACAGCAGACATGAAAGGCAGATTTATGCCAAGTTCAATGCCCAGTCTGCGCGTCGGACTCTTTTCCCAAGGTAGTATTCTGTTAAGCTTTTGTTTGATGAAGAAGACAATTTCAAGCGTTAAAACAGTGATGAAAGCTGCGCCAATGTATTCTTCTAAGGGTCTTAATATTAAGTAATTGCGATAAAGTAATCCAAAGATTACATCAAGAAGCATCTTGAGCGGGAAACTCAGCAGAAGCGTTGACAACAACCTTAATAAAGGTTTTTTGAAGATGTTGAAAATCATCTCGGGTTGAAAATTAAGCTTCAAAGGTAATAAATTGATGTAAGGAGCTGAAGTCTTCGTTTTTGTTCTGAAAGAACAGGTGTTGCCATTATCCTGAAAAGTACCGGTAAGATAGCCGGTACTTTCAGGGTAATTGTGTGGTAATGCCATGTTATTCAGAGCGATTGACATTTTTACTGTATTTTTTTGTGTTTATATGACTATTTGGAAATGTTGAAGCTCGAGATAGGTTCATTGTCTTTTTCAACGCAAACCTTGTATTTCCCTTCAGGAAGTTCATTCATATGAAAGCGGATGTACCTGGTTTTTTGCTTCTTAACTCTGGTGGTCATCAAAGGTGTTCCTGATTCACTGTAAATTCTTATTTTTAACAAGTCGTCAGATATTTTGGCGACATAAACGTCTACACTCTCTGGGTTAGTCTGAAAAATCTGAACTTTGGTTGCGGAGGCGGTTTTGGTTCCATCGGTTGCTGCAGAAAGGCTGAGCGACATCATCAGGGCAATGGCTGTTGAAAGAATTAAAGTTTTCATGGCTTTGGGTTTTAAGTTTGTTTATCAGTTATTTACTGTTGATGAAACAAAGATATATCGCCATGAAGGTCAGCGAAACGCATTTCATGCGAACCGACATTCAACGTGTGTGAATTGATTGAATAAACAGGTGAAGTGTTGAGCAGATTTTGGTATTTGCCTGAATTACAGCTCTTGTGAATTCAGGTAAAGCAAAATTAAGGAATGAATCTAATAATTATTCAGGGTTTCATTCATGACATCAGTAAACAGCTGCTTCAGGCTAATGCCCACGCTGGCGGCCTGCCGGGGAACGATACTTGCCTCGGAAAGGCCAGGTATTGTATTGACTTCCAGAAAATAAAATTGCTGACCTCCCGGAAATGTTTCAGGGGTTAAAATATAGTCAATTCTTACAATTCCCTTGCAGTTCAGCTTTCGGTAAAGCATGGCAGAAATTTCACGGCATTGGATGGCCAGTTTTTCATCAATGGGTGCTGGCGAAATTTCATCAGCCATTCCATCAGTATATTTTGCTTCATAGTCAAACCACTCCTTATGACTTACAACCAAAGTAAGCGGTAATATATTCAGCTTGCCATCTTTTTCATAAATGCCACAGGTAATTTCGGCTCCCGGAATAAATTCCTGAACGAGTGTTTCATCGTCAACTTCAAAAGATTTTGAAATAGCCGCCTGTAACTCACCGGCTTCTTTTACCTTTGAAATGCCAATGCTTGACCCATTACTGTTGGGCTTTACAAAGCATGGAAGTCCTGTGTATTTTAGTATTTCGTCCTCGTTTATCCGGTCGCGGCGATGCAGATAAAAGGTTTTTGCCACATTTATACCTAAGTTACTTACAAAGCCGTTGCAGAAAAACTTATTGAACGTAAGTGATGAAGTTACTCTGCCGCAAGTATTATAGGGTACATGCATCATATCAAGATAGCCCTGTAGCTTGCCGTCTTCTCCCGGTGTGCCATGAATACCAATGAAAGCAGCATCAAAATGAATTACAGCGTCTGGCAACCGAAGCGAGAAATCATTCAAATCGATATTATATTCCTTGCCCTGTTCAGTTGTATAAACCCATCTATCCCTGTTTATTGTAATCTGATAGGTGTTGAACAATTCATTATCCAGTTGGCTTGCTATTACTTTTCCGCTTTTTACAGAAATGTCAAATTCTTCAGAATAGCCTCCGGTAAGCAGTGCAATGTTTTTTTTCATAATTGTTTTATGCAAGAAGTTGAATCTCTTTGGTTGCAGAATGCAAAATTATCATATTCCGGCTTTTCTTAAGCCCGCCAATTATTTATATCTTTGCTCGCTGCGCAATAAATTGCAGCGGGCAAAGTTAATTAACCTATCCGGCTGGTGTATTTCTTTTAAAAGATTTTTTCGGCTAAATGGCAACTTCATGAATTTTTTCGAATTTATACAAACACGCGTTTTTCTAAAGCACTTCATCTTAACGGTGGCGCTAACTCTGTTAATCATTATTTTGGTGTTGGGTGCACTGAAATGGTATACACATCACGGAGAATCAGTTCAGGTGCCTGCTCTTGTGGGATTGACGCCTGAGCAGATTTCGCAACTCGAAACCATCAGTAACTTTGAGGTCATTGTTGTCGATTCTGTTTTTGATTCAAGGCAACCTAAGGGTACCGTTATTATTCAGGACCCGCAGCCGGGATCTAATGTTAAACGCATGCGCAAGATTTACCTTACTACAGTGGCTGTATTGCCTGAACAGGTGAATATGCCTAATCTGGTGGATCTGACTTTAAGGCAGGCCAGTGCGACATTGGAAACTTATGGTTTAAAACTTGGGAATATCAGCTATGTTCCCGATATTGCTGAAAATGCGGTATTGGCACAGTTATACAGAAATCAGAATATTGAACCGGGAACGGGTATTCTTAAAGGTTCTGTTATTTCGTTAAAAGTCGGACAGAGCATGGGAAATGGCCGCTACCAGATTCCGTTTCTGATCGGAAAAACCCGTGATGAGGCTAGGAAAATTCTTGAGCGAAATTATTTAAGTGTGGGGGAGGAAACTTTTGAAGATGATGCCGAGCCGGCAACTGCCAGAGTTTATTCGCAAAGCCCGTCTTTTGTGCGTGGTATGATGCTTAATGCCGGCCAGCAGGTAAGTCTGGTGTTTCGCGACCCTGTTATCTTTGATTTTGATACTTACCTCGAAAATATGGGCGCAGATACACTGGGAACTGTTAGTGATTCTGTATATTAATTGAGAGCGTTGATTTGCTGTTTTTGAACCAAGAATTATATGATGAGAAGTAAAATGAAGCACATTTTTTATTTTGTCATTTTAACAATATTTTGTCGTGGCATTGTAAATGGTCAGGAAGTTATCACTGGAATAGTCGTAAATCCTATGGTTGCTGAAAAAGCCAAACAACAAAAGGCTTCGGTTGAGTTAAATACTCCGCTTTTGATGCCTTTTTTTGACGATTTTTCTGGTGCAACTGTTTTTCCGGATCCTGCACGCTGGATAGATCAGGATGCCTTTATCAGCGATGATTATGCTGTTTACCCTCCTACAGTGGGTGTCGCAACACTTGATGCTATTAACCATCTGGGAAGATTACATGACAACGCCAGCCCTTTTGCTTTTATGGCCGATTATTTGACCTCACAACCAATCAGGCTCGATTCGGTGTTCTCTCCTGTGCCCAGGGCTATTACACGTGCTGATTCTGTTTATTTTAGTTTTTATTATCAGCCACAGGGTAATGGTAATGCTCCAGCCCGCGCCGATTCTTTGGTCCTCGAATTTTTAGCCCCGGGCGAAACGCAAACCCTGATTTTTCCTGTTGATACGGTTATTAATGGCGTTGATACTATTGTAAATGATACTGTTATTATCGAAGGCTGGCGTAAAGCCTGGAGCTCTCCGGGGCAAAGCCTGAGTAGTTTCTATAATGAAGATAGTACCTGGTTCAGGCAGGTGATTATTCCTGTTAGTGATAGTGCTATGTTTTACACTTCAGGATTTCAGTTCAGATTTCGGAATTATGCCAGCCTTGCCAGCTCCATATTGCCCGATTGGCAAAGCAATGGTGACCAGTGGAATATTGATTATGTGTATTTGAACATTGGACGTAGCCTGGCTGATACCCTTCACCGGGATATTGCTTTTGCAGCTAAAGCTCCAAGGATGTTAAAGAATTATACCTCAATGCCTTATAATCAATATCGGTTTAATTTTATCAATGAAATGGTGGATAGTATTCATTTAAGAATTACCAATCTTAATAATATTAACTACAATGCATCTTACCGTTTCGAGGTAACCCGCGAAAACAACGAACCTGTATTTAACTATAATGGAGGAAATTATTTTATCGCACCTTTTTCTACCGACGGTTACACATCGCATCAGCCATTTGCACATCCGCCTGTTAATTTTTTATTTCCCATAGGTACTCAGGAGAAGGTGTATTTTACAACAACACATATTCTTAATACTGAAGCTAATCTTAGCCGCAGACAAAATGATACAATCAGGAATGTTCAGCTGTTTTCAAACTATCTTTCTTACGATGACGGTACGGCAGAAGCAGGCTATGGTCTTACCCCTCAGGGTGCGCAGCTTGCATATCGCTTCAAATTAAATGGCCCCGATTCACTTGTTGCTTTGCAGATGTACTTTAATAAAACTCTCAAAGGTGGAAATGTTAAAAGTTTTTACCTGAATGTGTGGAACGACTTTTTTGGAGAACCCGGAGAGCTCATCTATTCTAAGTTTGGGTACGAACCTTCTTATGAAGATAGCCTTAATATGTTTTTTACCTATAAACTTGATAGTGTCATAAAAATTCAGGCAGGTCAGTTTCCTAACCTTACTTTTTATGTGGGTTGGGAACAAACCACTGATGATAACCTGAATATAGGCTACGATAAAAATAATGATGCATCAGCCGATATATTTTATAAAACCTTCGGAGGATGGAGCCAGAGCCTGTATAAAGGTGCTTTAATGATACGTCCTGTTTTGGGTAAAGAAAAAGTTGTTGGCATTAGTGAAAATGATTTTGAAAAATCATTGAATGTATATCCAAATCCCAGCCATAATGGTTATGTAGTTTTACAACTTCCGGCAGGAGAAAAGGTAACGGATTTAAGAACTACAGTTTATAATTCAACAGGTAGTCTGGTTGTGGATAAAGTATTCAATCGTCAGGAAGATTTTAGCCATCTGTCATCAGGCTTGTATGTAATTCAGGTGTTGAATGCTGATGGCGCATTGGTTGGAAGAAGTAAATTGCTGATCAATCGCTAAGAATTCATTTTATGGTTGATGAGCTGAATTACATGGAAGAAGAACATGATTCACCTGAGTTTGTTGATGATGAAAGTGTTGAAAATGAGCTGTATGAGCATCATCGTATTGTAGCTGATCGCAAACAGGGCCTCATCAGAATTGATAAATTTCTGATGACCAGAATTGAAAATGCTTCGCGTAACAAAATACAGCAAGCCGCTAAAGCTGGTAATATTCTTGTAAATGGCGAGGCTGTTAAGCAAAATTACAGAATAAAACCACTTGATGTTATTTCAGTGGTGATGGCGCATCCTCCGCGAGAAACTGAGGTTTTGCCTGAAAATATTCCGCTCAATATAGTTTATGAAGATGATTACTTATTGGTAATCAATAAAGAAGCCGGTATGGTTGTACATCCCGGGTATGCTAATTTTGAAGGGACAATGCTTAATGCTTTGGTGTGGCATCTGAGAAATCAGCCAGGCGCATCGCCGGATGCCATGCCGTTATTGGTGCATCGAATTGATAAAGATACCTCTGGCATCATCCTGGTGGCTAAAACGGAAGAAGCACAGTCGAAACTGGCCAAGAATTTTTTCGATCACACTATCCGTCGCACTTATCAGGCTTTAGTCTGGGGAACTCCTAAAGAACATGAAGGAACCATTACAGGCCATGTTGGACGCAATTTGACCAATCGTTTGATAATGGCTGTATTTCCTGACGGAGAACATGGTAAACACGCCGTTACCCATTACAGAATATTGCGTAGCTTTGATTATGTAAGTCTGGTTGAATGCCGCCTTGAAACTGGCCGCACTCATCAGATTCGTGCCCACATGAAATATATAGGCCATCCGCTGTTTAGTGATGAAAGGTATGGAGGTAGTAAAATTCTGAAAGGAACTACCAGCGGATCGTATAGGAAATTTGTTGAAAATTGTTTTGAAATGCTGCCAAGACAGGCTCTTCACGCAAAGTCTTTAGGATTTGTTCACCCTGTTACGGGATTGCAAATGCAGTTTGACTCAGATCTGCCAGCTGATATGGCTTCGGTGATTGAAAAGTGGGAAAAGTATATTTCTGCGCGAAGCTGATTCAAGTGGATTGATATTAATTTTTCCACCCCATTTTTAACAACTTAGAATGATGTTAGTTTAACAAAAACGCCTGCTGAGAAGCAGGCGTTTTTGTTGATAACATGAACTTTGTCAGGTTTTTCGTTATTGCTCATAAGCAGAAACAGGAGCGCAGGTACATACCAGATTTCTGTCGCCATAAGCATCATCAATTCTTGTAACTGAAGGCCAATATTTGTCCGTTTTATCGCAGGCGACCGGGAAAGCTGCTTTTTCGCGGCTGTATGGCAGGGCCCAGTTATCATCAGCAACCATACATAAAGTATGTGGCGCTTTTTTAATCACATTCACCTGTCTGTCAGCTTTACCTTCAATTATTTCATTGATTTCCTGACGGATACCAATCATAGCATCAACAAAACGATTGAGTTCTTCAAGTGGTTCACTTTCAGTTGGTTCAACCATAAGAGTGCCATGTACAGGGAATGCAACAGTGGGAGCATGGAACCCATAATCCATCAATCGTTTGGCAAGGTCAATTACCTGTAGGTCGGCTGTGCGGCTGAATTCGTTGCAGTCGAGAATCATTTCGTGGGCAACTCTTCCATTTTTACCGGTATATAAAATTTTATAATGCCCTTCGAGTTTGGTTTTCAGGTAGTTGGCGTTAAGTATGGCCAACTTGGTGGCTTCTGTAAGTCCGGCACCTCCAAGCAATTTAATGTATCCATAAGAAATTGTAAGAATAGATGCACTTCCAAAAGGAGCTGCAGCCACAGCAGTAATGGCCGTGTCACCTCCGGTTTTTACAAATTTATGACCTGGCAGGAATGGTTTAAGATGCTTGGCTACGCCAATGGGGCCAACTCCGGGGCCGCCACCGCCATGGGGAATAGCAAAAGTCTTGTGCAGGTTAAGATGGCAAACATCTGCCCCAATATAGCCCGGACTGGTTAAGCCGACCTGAGCATTCATGTTGGCTCCGTCCATGTAAACCTGGCCTCCATTGTCGTGAATAATCTTGACAGCTTCAAGAATTCCTTCTTCAAAAACACCGTGTGTTGAAGGATAGGTTATCATACAGGCGGCAAGAGTATCTTTATATTTTTCTGCTTTTTCCTTGAGGTCAATCAGATTGATATTACCCATTTCGTCGGTTTTCACCACGACCACTGTCATGCCTGCCATGGCTGCACTTGCCGGGTTGGTGCCGTGAGCTGATGCAGGAATAATACATACGTTGCGGCCTGCTTCGCCACGGCTGTGGTGGTAGGCTCTGATGACAAGAAGTCCTGCATATTCGCCTGAAGCACCTGAGTTTGGCTGAAAAGACATGCCTGCAAACCCTGTAATTTCGCACAATGCTTTTTCGAGATTCCGAATCATCAGGTGATATCCTTCAACTTGTTCTTCAGGAACAAACGGGTGTAAGGCATTAAACTCGGGCCAGCTGAGTGAAAACAATTCGGCTGCAGCGTTAAGCTTCATTGTACAGGAGCCCAGTGGTATCATGGAACGGTTAAGTGATAAATCTTTGCCCTCTAATTTTTTCAGAAAACGCATCATACCCGTTTCAGAATGATAGCTGTTAAAAACAGTGTCTTGTAAGAAGGCAGATGTGCGTCTGAATTGATCCGGTATGGTTTTAATCTGGCAGCAGTCTTCCGGAATGCAAACATAATCTTTAAACTCTTTACGGGCGGCAGATGCAAAAATATTGACAAGTGTATTTACATCTTCCAGATTAGTGGTTTCATCCAGACTAATGCCAATTACGCGTTCGCTGATGTATCTGAAATTAATTTCATTTTCGAGGGCCAGCTTCCGAAGTTCGGCCATACGAACTGTTTCAGGAACCTGAATGCGAACTGTATCGAAGTAAGTTTCATTCAATTGCGTATACCCATATTTTAAAACTTCAGTAGCAAGCACTCCTGTCAGAATATTGATGCGATCAGCAATTTGATGCAAGCCCTCAGGGCCATGATAAACGCCGTACATTCCACTCATGATTGCCAGTAAGGCCTGTGCTGTACAAATGTTTGAAGTAGCCCGTTCGCGTTTGATGTGCTGCTCGCGGGTTTGAAGTGCCATGCGCAGCGCCCTGTTGCCCTGAGCGTCAACCGATACGCCTATGATTCGCCCCGGCATATTGCGTTTGTATTCTTCCCTGGTGGCAAAGTAGCCTGCATGAGGTCCGCCAAAGCCCATAGGGAGGCCAAAGCGCTGATTAGTTCCAACCACAACATCTGCGTCCCATTCGCCCGGAGGAGTGAGTAAAACCAGGCTCATTAAATCGGCCGCAACGGCCACCATTACTCCTTTATTATGAGCTGCATTTACAAAATCGCGGTAATCATATATTTGTCCTTGCTCATCAGGATATTGAATGATTGCTCCAAACCAGCTGTTGTCAAATTCAATGGTTTGCCAGTCGCCGGTTTCAACTTTTATTCCAAGAGGCTCTGCTCTGGTAATGAGTACATCAATTGTCTGAGGAAATAATTTGTCAGAAATAAAGAAACGGTTTGCACCTGCTTTTACAGCTTCTCTTGAGCGGGAATTGAAAAGCATGATCATGGCTTCGGCAGCCGAAGTTCCTTCGTCAAGCAATGATGCATTGGCAAGAGGCATGCCGGTCAAATCACTAATCATCGTCTGGTAAATCAGCAGGGCTTCAAGTCTTCCCTGCGATATTTCAGCCTGATAAGGGGTGTAGGCTGTGTACCAGCCCGGATTTTCAAGTATATTGCGCTGTATAACTCCGGGAGTTATGCTGTTGTAATAACCCAACCCGATATACGTTTTGAATAATTTATTTTTTGAACCTAATTGCTTCAGGTGTGTCAGATATTCATGCTCGTTCATGGCATCAGGAAGGTTGAGTGCTTTGGGTAACCTGATGGATGCAGGAACAGTTTCATCAATTAATGCGTCGAGGCTCTGGGCGCCAATTGTTTTAAGCATGTCACCAACCTCATTTTTTCTGGGGCCGTTGTGACGGTTGATAAAGTTATTTGTTAGTTTCGACATGGATGAAAGATATTATTGGTGGTGTTAAATTGCAGTTGAATTTCGTGGCAAAGATAAAGATTATCAAATACCTGCTGAAATTTCGATGGGATTCTTTATTGTATGTATAGTATTGTTAATTAGAGATATACAGTATTTTGAATATTTCATTTTTAAGAATCAGGATTTGTGTTTAAGGGATTTTATAAAAAAAATGGCTACCCTTTAAGTGATAGCCATTTTTTACAGTAAATCAAATCCGTTTATTGATTGATTCTCATTTTATAGAATGACCTCCAGACAAAAACAAGGGCAGTTATCAGGAAGAAGATTCCGATGTAATGGGCAACAGGCCGGAAACGTTCAGCAAGTGCAATTTCCATGGCCAGAAGTCCGAATAAAGTGGTAAACTTGATAATAGGGTTGAGTGCTACGGAAGAAGTATCTTTGAAAGGATCACCAACTGTATCGCCAACCACTGAGGCTGCATGAAGTTCTGTGCCTTTTTCCTGCATATCCACTTCAATAACTTTTTTGGCATTGTCCCATGAACCGCCTGCATTTGCCATAAACACAGCCTGGAAAAGACCAAAGAATGCGATTGAGATCAGGTAACTGACAAAAAGAGAAACCGGAAGTGAATAATTGAGTGTTTGAGAGGCAATCATTCCGGGTTCCAGACCTGTAGGCGATGAAAGGAATGCAAATGCAAGGGCAAAGGAGAAAATGGCTATAAAAATGTTCCACATCCCTTTTTGAGCATAAACAGTACAAATTTGAACAACCTGTTTTGATTTTTCAACATCGGCCTTTTTAGGAGCATTGGGGTCAAGGTTAATGTTTTTCCTGATAAACTCAACGGTTCGGGCTGCCCCGGTTGTCACTGCCTGAACAGAAGCTCCGGTAAACCAGTAAATAACAGCGCCGCCCAACAGGAAGCCCAGAATTGAATATGGATTCAGCAGATTCAGAATTTCTTCGGGTTTTACGCCAAGGGTTTCTTTGATAACCAGAATCAGGGAGAATATCATGGTGGTAGCCCCTACAACAGCTGTACCTATCAATACAGGCTTAGCTGTTGCTTTAAAAGTGTTTCCGGCACCATCATTTGCCTCAAGATAATATTTCGATTTCTCGAAATCGGGTTTAAATCCGAATTCCTTTTCAATCTCAGCACTTTTTTGTGCTTTGTCTTCTTCAATTAATGAAAGTTCATAAATTGACTGGGCATTGTCGGTTACAGGTCCATAGCTGTCAACAGCAATAGTTACAGGCCCCATTCCAAGCATACCAAACGCAACAAGACCGAAGGCAAAAATAGATGGGTAAACCATAAAATCACTCAAACCAAAAGTGCTTGCATAATAGGCAATAAACATCAGCAAGAAGAATACCATGCCCATCCAGAATGCACTGAAATTACCGGCAACTAATCCGGAAAGTATATTCAGCGAAGCGCCACCTTTTTTCGAAGCTTCAACCACTTCATTCACGTGGGTTGATTTAGGGCTGGTGAATAATTTGGTAAATTCAGGAATAAGAGCAGCGCCAAGCGTACCGGTGCTGATTATCACCGATAAAGTAATCCAAAGATTATTGGGAAGATCACTAATGGTGAGTTTGCTAATGATGAAAGTAACTATAATGGAAAGAATAGAGGTTATCCAAACCAGCGATGTGAGTGGTTTCTCAAAATCAATATCATCGGCATTGCTGTATTTGGCTTTTGTAAGAGCCCCATTGATCCAAAATGAAACAATTGAAGTAACAATCATGAGAATGCGCATCAGGAATATCCAGGTGAGTAATTTAACCTGTAAAATGCCTGATAAAGTGGCCAGAGATTCAGCACTGGTGATGTCAAAATTAGCTACATTCAGACTAACAGCCAGATTGGTAATAAATTCGGGGTTGAAATCAGCAATAGATTTTAAGCCATAGCCAACAGCCAAAAGAATAAAAGAGATTAATGCAACACCGGTAACTCCGTAAGTTTCAAAACCATCGGCGGTAGGGCCTACACTGTCGCCGGCATTGTCACCAACACAGTCAGCAATTGTACCGGGGTTTCTCGGATCGTCTTCCCCGATTTTAAAGATAACCTTCATCAGGTCGGAACCGATATCGGCTATTTTGGTGAAAATACCACCTGCTATTCTTAATGCTGAAGCGCCCAATGATTCACCAATGGCAAAACCGATGAAACTGGCTCCGGCATATTCGCCCGGTACAAACATCAGAATAATGAGCATCATCATTAATTCGAGAGAAATCAGTACAACACCGATACTCATTCCTGCATTCAGAGGAATGTTCAACAGTTTAATAGGTTTTCTCTCCAAAGAAGCAAATGCCATTCTTGAATTTGCCAGGGTATTCATTCTGATTCCGAACCAGGCAACACTGTATGAACCCAAAATACCTATGACAGTCCATCCAAGAATCATTAAAACGCCACCGAATCCAAAGTGAGATTCTGACAAAAAGCCAAAATAAAAGGCTACTGCCGAGCCTATGAAAATGAATAAAATTGCAAGAAATTTCCCTTGTTGAATCAGGTAAGTTTTACCTGTTTCATAAATTACATGGGCCACATCCAGCATCGATTGATGAGCTTTGATTCTTTTTACCTTCAGGAATTGGTATAGCCCAAACAAAAAACCAGCTAGTGTGATTAGAAATCCCCAGTACAAAAGAGGCTCTTCGTGAATTCCAGCCGGAATTACAAGGTTAGCTTCACTTGCTTTCGTAATTGCCGGCAGGAGTGCGACAGCCAGCATTGTCAAGATTCTCTTCATAAGTTCTGCTATTAATTTGAATTTAATTTTAAGTTTTACAAATATAGAGAAGTCTGCATGAATAACAATGCAAGCTGAGGCCTGTTTTTTTTAACTGAGCCTCTATTTATCAACAGTTTCACGGGATTTTCAGTCTGTTTTTCCTGCGTTTTTTATTTGTATTTGCCTGATTCCGCAATCGTTTGCGAAATTTTTATGTTCATCTGATCTAGTATTTCATTTTGTGAATAAATTTTTATTTCAGGCAAATTGCCCACCTGTTATTTTTATTTTCTATTTTTATCAATCCAAAACAAGTTGCAATTCCTGATGGAAAAAATTCCGCTTAAATTATTGGGTATGATTAACAGCCAGTCGCAGAGTGGGGCTTACACACTCATTCTGGGCGAGACTGAAGGTAAACGCCGGTTGCCTATATTAATCAATGGGTTTGAGGCTCAGGCTATTTTATTTCATATTGAACAGATTAAAATTCCCCGGCCCCTTACGCATGATTTGTTTAAAAATTTCTCTGATGCATTTGGCATTTCTCTTGCCGAAGTCATTATAAGTAAGTTTGCCCAAGGGATATTTTATGCCACATTGGTATGTGATGACGGAAAAGAAATTAAAGAAATAGATTCTCGTACTTCTGATGCCATTGCTTTGGCTGTCAGATATAACTGTCCTATATACACTTACGAAGCAGTGCTGACAGGCGCCGGTGTTTCAATTGATGAGGAGCCTGATATTGATGATTTGGCAACTGGTGGACTATCAGACTCTGATGAGCATGATTATGATAAATTTTCAATAGAAGAGCTCGAAGAGATGATGAATGAAGCTATAGAAAAAGAAGAATATGAAAAGGCTTCATTGATTCGCGATTCCATTACCAGAAGAAAAGCAGGCAAGTAAATCAGCACTGATACTTTATTTCTTATTTCAGTTTTAATCAGTCATTTACCTTTCTGGCAAATACCTTATAAAATAATTCCCTGATTTACAACATGCAATTGTTTGTTTTGCATGCCGGAAATCAGGGAATTTTTGTGTATTCAGCTGATTGAAGCGTAAAAGGTATGTTTATTATCAGTGACTCACTTCGCTTACAGCCTTAGGGTCATGTTTGTGTTTAAACAGAAAAGCAAACAAGATGGCAATTACCAATGCATAAATAGCAAAAACCAGCCAGATTGAATGCCAGTCTTTAACATTATCAGCTAAAGTGAAGAATTTTAAAATTACAAATCCACTGATAGTACTGCCTAATATTGCTCCAAACCCGTTTGTCATCATCATAAACAAGCCCTGAGCACTTGATCTGATAGAAGAATCGGTTGAAGTTTCAACAAATAATGAACCTGAGATGTTGAAAAAGTCGAAAGCCATGCCGTAAATGATGCAGGATAATATGATCATCCAAAGTCCGTCGGATGGATTGCCGTAAGCGAAAAGGCCAAACCTGAGTACCCAGGCAATCATGCTGATAAGCATTACATTCTTAATTCCAAATCGTTTCAGAAAGAATGGGATTGCCAGAATAAACAAAGTTTCAGACATTTGTGAAATAGACATAATGATTGTGGAATATCTAACTACAAATGAGTCGGCGTATTCAGGTATCAGTTTAAAATCATCCAGATAGACATCTCCGTATGCATTGGTGAGTTGCAGTGCTGCACCCAGAAACATGGAAAAAATAAAGAAAAAAGCCATTTTTCGCGACTTGAATAATTTAAAAGCATCAAGACCCATGCGCTTGGCAAATGTTAACTTTTCAGATTTATTGCCAAAAGGCGGACATTTGGGTAACGAAAATGAATAAAGGCCCAATAAAACTGAAACTAATGAAGCCAGGTAAAATTGATTTTCAGAGCTTTTGTTTCCCGATAGATTGACAACCCACATGGCTACTATGAATCCAATGGTACCGAATACCCGGATAGGAGGGAAGCTTTTAATGACATCAAACCGTGCATTTTTAAGTGCAGTGTAAGCAATTGAATTTGAAAGGGCGATAGTTGGCATATAAAAGACCATGGCTATCAGAATGACCCAGAAAAAAGCAATAGGATTGTTGATTTGCGGAATGAAAAACAGTGCAAGACCACTTAAAATGTGAAGAATGCCATAAAGTTTTTCGGCATTCAAAAACCGGTCAGCTATTATTCCGGCTATTGCTGGCATAAATAATGAGGCTATTCCCATTGTTGAGAATATGATCCCGAAATCATCACTGGGCCAGTTTTTTGTTTGAAACCAATAATTCCCAATTGTAATTAACCATGATCCCCAAACAAAAAACTGGAAGAAATTCATGATAACAAGCCGGTTTTTGATACCCATAATGTGGAGGAATGTTTTATTAGTATTTTTTTTAGCGGGAGCTAAAGTACTAAGATTTGTACAAAAATCAAGGTGTCCGGTTTGTTTACTTTAAGGATATTTTATAAAAATTTCAGGGGACTACCGTTTAGGTAATCCCCTGATTCATTGAGAGAGCAACAAAGGAATATTGTTTCACCAAAAACAATTTCATTTACTGTTATCCCGGTTGTATTTTGGTTTACATCGCCTGATGGGTTTTTTGCAGCTCGATTTCGGCGATTTTCAGGATGTCACAAGGAATATCATTGATGTATTTTTCTTCTTCCAGGCAGATTCCCAGTGCTTTAGCTGGAATGTATCTGCTGGCTATGGCTGAAGTTTCAAAAGGAATATCATTGATGAACTTTTCTGGTTCAGGCATCTGATTTATCGCAGGTAGAAAACGGCTGCTTATTTCGGATGTGTTAAACGGAATGTCATTGATAAATTCTTCTGAATCTACAAATGCAAGCATCTGAGCCGGATTATCAAGGATTGTTAATGAGTCAATGTCAAGTGTTATTGTGGTGGTTGTAACCGGCGATGAATTAATTCTGATGGCAAACGATGTTTCACTGATGATTGTCAGTAAAAAGACCAAAGTGGTTATAATGGCTTTCATGGTTGTAAATATTAAGTTCAACATTATGTTGTTCAGTATGTCCTTAGCTAATAATGTGCCAGAGTTTGTAAGTGTATGAAAATGAGAAGTATAAGATTAGTGTTTAATTGCATTTCAGTTGAATGTGTTCATTTTCGGATAGTGTTTGGCCGCTGGCGAACAAAGGTGTTTTGCGGCCATTTGTTGAAGCACAATTGTACCTGCAGAAAAAATCAGATATGTATAAATATTGTTATTTCAGCGTTTTGCTGATGGTTTAATGGTGTAAGAAAGAGGGGGAGCAGCCTTTAGAGCTTGATTACATGGGTGGAATTTGTTTTTTTCTTTGTTTTCTGAAAATCTCTGAAAACTTGTCAAATTCGTATCTGTAATAAACGCCAATACCTTGTTTATAAGTAGATACGGACGAACTGATGTCGTAAGGGTTGTTGGCTTTGTTAAACGCTTTAACCCTAAACCTGCCGTCAGGTGTAATTTTTACATCAATGTTAACATCACCAACAATATTACTGGTGTTTTGTGTTGAACCTGTGGTGGTTACTCCTAAGTTTCCATCAATAGTTACGCGGTCGTTAAACAAATGGGTAGAAAGAGCGAGTTCAAGTTCTTCGGAAGAAAGAGCGTCAGCAGTCCGGTAATTGAGTCCGATATCTATATCTTTACTTATCTGCGAAAGCATGTTGCCTAATTGATTGGTGAGCATCTCAATGGAAGAAGAGCCCACCGTACTTGCCAGAGAAGTGTTTTCAGACGAAAAACTGAAAGATTTCAGCATCAACAGGGAAACCATTTGTTGAGTCATCACTACATTGTTGGTTGTATCAATAGCTGAAAAAACCATTTGTCTGAGCCTTTGGTCGGCTTCTGGCAAACGGATGCTAAATCCGATATCAGGGTTATATAGGTTATTGTTGAGGCTAATGATACAGTCAACAGCTTCTGATTTGCCGGCATAATCAGGGTTGTTGGCAAGCTCGGGTATTCCCTTCAGCGACGCTTTGAGCTTATATACCGCTTTTAAGTTAATATCTGCGTCGTACGGACTTCCTTTGAAAGAGATGAGGCTGCCCGGCTCTATTGAAAATACCCTGTTGAGTACATTGCGAAGTGTAAACAGGAATGTTCCCTCATTCATTCTGTAATCGCCAAACATGGTGATATCTCCGCGAGTGTCTATCCCCATTTGTATGTTTCCACTTCCGTTTGCTTTGATATTTCCAATGTCTTCGGGTAAAAAAATCTGGATTCCTGCATCTTTTGTAACATCAAGTATCATATTCAGGTTAACCCCTGAAGTATTGGCTTCAAAGGTCTTTTGCAGAATATCAGGCCCGGCTTTGTTTACAAATCTTATATATTCATTTTCGGTGGCATCAACTGATAGGTTAATGGGTATGACAATATTGGTATTGGGCTCCGATTTTACATTGATATCCATCTTGATGTCAGAAAATGGTCCTTTGATTTTAACTGTGCCGGTAGCAAAGGCGCTTCCATAAAATAGCTCATTGTTTTTAAGAGTTGTGTTAAGCCCGGCCAGGTTATTGGCATTCACCGTAATATCGAGCAGCATATTGCTGAAATACTGGTGCGTAAGTCTGAAGTCACATTTGCCGGTGTTTCCTAAAGAATCGTAAATTGTGATATTTCTGGCAGAAATCAGGTCAGGTGCAATGGTTACCTGATCGGCAAATGAATAGGTTACATTCAAATAGTCAATTTTCATCTGAGTGCGCAACAGCTGGATGCTTCCTGTAAATGAAGGTTCGGAAAAGGAGCCGTCAAGTTTTATATTGCCGGTAGCCATGCCCTTTAAATTTGAGGCAAAACCTTGAAGAAAAGGATTGAGTGAAGCCAATTTATAGTTGGTGAGTCCTATATCCAAATCAAAATTATTCTTTAATTTCTTGCCTGTGTATATATATCCCTTCACAGTTATGGGATTATGAGTGCCAATATTGCCCTTGTATATTATTTTTCCGTCAATTTCGAGTCCTGATTTTTCATTATCCCAGCGGCTTAACAGGTGCGCATCGCCCATTTTTTCTTCGTTGAATGCAAGGCTATTTATATTGATATCGGATTGAAGAGTGCGCGCATTGTAAAAATCATTAAGAGAAATATTGCCGCTAAGAAAACCGTCAAAATTCAGGTCGTCATTGCGAATCAGCATATCAGCATTTGAAATGTCGAGATTGTCGAAATACAGACTAAAAATGTCAGCCGGATCTTCAGAGATTTTCCCGTCAATCCTTAGTTTCTGCTTATTTCCTGAAATAATCAGATTGTTAATGGCAACAGAAGTGGAGTCAATCAAAATGTCACCTTCCTGATGAGCCATCCAGGGAAGATTGTTGATCACAACATCAACATTTGATAAATTAGACCTGATGACCGGGAATCCGGCAAATAAAAATTGTCCGGAAATATCACCACGGTTTTTTAAGATAGAATCCTGATTTTGCCATGTAAACTGATATCTGATGCTATCACCCTGCATATAGGTGTCGATTGAAAAATTTTCAATGCCCAGTTTGGCAGGGTCATCTGCTGTTGGCTCTTTTAAAAGGATGGATTGCGCTCCTGTGTTAATACTCATCGACCTTCCGGTGTTTTGTCCGCGAATATACCAGTCGGAAATCAGCAGCCCTTCATACCTGAACTGGCTGGCTTCGCCATTGAGTAAAATGGTGGAGGTGGTAGAGTTATAACTGCCAAAAAGATTGGCATTTGTGAGCAATTTAAATTGCGGTAAAAATAATTCTGTTAAAGGGGTGATATTTTTTATGTTAATTTCATAATCAAAAAGTTGCTCAATCTCAACATGGCGTTCAGCTTTATCTGCAAATTGCACAGAAGGGAGGTAGGTGTTGATGATGTTGTTAAGCGAACTGTAAAACCCGAGAAAAGTGTATTTCCCATTAATGACAGCGTCCAAAAAATCGGATTTCAATTGTAAGGTTTTATTTTCGTTTGCACTTTTATTCGTGGAAAGCAGTAACTCCTTAAGCTCATATTTTTTATTTTTTTCGATATAAGTTGTGCTGTCAAACCTTAAGGTTCCTGTCAGATTGTCGATGTTGGACCCTTTAAAATCAAAATCCATGGTGGAGCTAAGGCATGAAGTTGAGTCTCTTTCCCATAAATTTAACCGGTGCAAATAAGCATTGGTGACTTTTGATTTGAAATTGAATCGGGGCAAACTATCACTAAAATCTACCAGTCCCAGAAAATCAAGTTTGATCAGATCGTCATTCAGGTTTAGGTTTCCGTTAAATTTTCTGTTTTCAAGTTTTCCATCAATGGTTATTCCATTAAACTCATTTCCAAGTAGCTCAATTTTCGAAACATTGGCTTTTAAATACAGATTTATATCTTTATAGTCAATGATTATTCCATTGATAGATGAGGAGAAGTCGACAAGCCCTAGTTTGCCTGATTCGGGAAATGTTTTCCCCAAATCCCAGTCAATAAGACTAAGGTGACCGTCGTAGGCAATATTATTTTTACTGATAGTTTTCAGGCTTAAGTCTGTTTTCAGTGTTCCCAATCCGGTTTTAAAATCTGCCGATGATACAAAATCGTTGATAAACCCGGTAAAATAGCCTGTGACACCAATAATACCTGCGTTTTTTGCAGCCTCCGGTATTTCCAGATTTTTATAACCAGGAAGTTTAAAGTTGGCAAGATCGTAATAATCGGTTTTGAATTTTTTAACCTTCAAATGGATAAATGTTTCAGTAATATCGGGTAATCCGTCCATATTAACATTGCCTTTAAAAATGGTTTGTTTCCCCAAGGCAAGCTGCAGGTTTTTTGATTTGAGCGATGCCACAGTCCCTTTTACAAGTCCGGCAATTTTAATTTCATTGTCCATTCCCTTTATTTCAGGTGCAAAGTAGCTGATGTCGTTGAGGTTAAGGGAGGTTTCCCTGAAGTCGCCGGTCATTTTTACACTGTCAATGAAGCTGTTGTAGGCATTGAACCCCGAATGACTGAAAGAAAGGTTCATTTGTATGTGACTGGCCGGCGTAAGAATATGCAGGTTATTTGCACTTATTTGAGTGGGTTTTACTGAAAAAACAGCAGATAAATCGGTTAGAACAAAACCTGATTTCTCCTTTAATGAAAGTGTTTTCAATCTGGCAGTGATGCTGTCTCCGGCAATAGCCAGTTTTCGGATGTCAAGGTTTAGGTTATTGATATTCAAATGGTTGTAATCAACGCCGTCGGAAATGGGTTGATATAATTCGTCGTTGTACGAAAAACTGCAATCTTTGAGCCTGATTCCAGAAATGCCCAGTTTCCATGGCTTCAGGGTAGTGTCAGCCGGCGTGGTGTCATGAGGGCTGAAATAGTCAACTATAAACGAATAATTCATCGCACTGTCAGCCGCTTGTCTTACCAGATTGATTTCGCCCTGATGAAGGCTAATGGCATAGATTCCAATAAACCGGTTTTTACGGTTGAGCTTACCTAAATCGAGCCTGAGTGATCGTGCTTTTAGAATATTGCGGTAATGCTTGTCGGTTATTCTGATGTTTTGCAGTTCAATGTCGAGAAACCATGAAATGTCAAGTCCTCCAACCTGTACAGTTGTACCCAGCTCTTCCGATAGGTATTTAGCTGTTTTCTGAGCCATCCATGTTTGTACACGCGAAGTTCTGAAAACGCCGTAAATGCTGAGCAATAACATTGCCAGCGAAACAATTACGATGAATGATATGTTAAGTGTCTTTTTGATAACTTTGCAATCAGATTATTTTGAAAACCGGGGTTCTCAGCCAATGTTCGTCAGATAAGGCTTTAACTTACAAAAGTCTTAAAAATCACGATACAGGCTTCAAGCCGGTTAAAATTAATTTTTTTACTAATTTGATCCTTTTGTAATAAAAAATATGCCAGCATATATTCTAGGAATTGAATCGTCATGCGATGATACATCAGCAGCAGTTATTTGTGACGATGTTATCAAATCAAATGTTATTGCCAATCAACTGGTACATTCCAATTTTGGAGGTGTTGTGCCTGAACTGGCTTCACGTGCTCATCAGCAAAATATTATTCCGGTCATTCATGAAGCCATGAAGCGGGCCGGCATTCAAAAAAATGAACTCAGTGCTGTTGCTTTTACACGTGGGCCCGGTTTATTGGGTTCTTTGCTTGTAGGAACTTCATTTGCCAAAGCTTTCGCGCTGGCTTTGGATATTCCCTTGATTGAGGTGGATCACATGCAGGCTCATATTTTAGCACATTTCATTCAAAACCCTGAACGTACAAATAAGGTGCCATCCTTCCCTTTTCTTTGCCTTACAGTTTCAGGAGGCCATACACAAATTGTAAAGGTGAGTAATTATTTTGAAATGGAGATAATTGGCCGGACAATTGATGATGCGGCCGGTGAAGCATTTGATAAAGCAGCTAAAATCATGAGTCTTCCCTATCCTGGCGGGCCACTTATCGATAAATTCGGGAAAGAAGGCAATCCCCTGGCATTTAAATTTGCCCGCCCTTCCATTCAGGGTCTGGATTATAGTTTTAGTGGTTTAAAGACTTCTTTTCTATATTTTTTGCGCGACAGATTAAAGGAAGATGCTGATTTTATTGAAAAAAACAAGAATGATTTATGTGCTTCCATTCAGCATGCCATTGTTTCTTCGTTGATGGAGAAAGTTTTATTGGCTGTGAAGCAAACTGGAATACACCAGGTGGCTGTTGCCGGAGGAGTTTCGGCCAATTCTTCCTTACGGGGTACTTTCATCAGCCTGCAGGAGCAGGGTAAAATTGAAGCATTTATTCCTGAATTTCAATATACTACCGATAATGCCGCCATGATTGCGGTTGCAGGATATTTCAGATATCTGAATAAAGATTTTGCTGATTTGTCGCTTTCGCCTTATTCAAGATCCGGGGTTTGATTTGTTTTAATTGTTTTGAGCCAGCCATGCATTGGCTGTGATGGATAATATCGGATGAAAAGGTTTAATTAGTTTTATTTATCATTTTAATTCGATAAAGCCCTGACCCTTGCTTTTTCTGATCATGCCTGAGTTTCTGTCGTAGGTGTAGGGCTGTATTGGCTGACTTTTATCGGGCATATGTTGTGTAATGTAACTGTTCAGCAAATAGTCAAAAAGATATCCTGCATATTGATATCCGGTGTTTGAGGCATAATAGTACACCTGGTCAGGTGTGAGCGTGTCAATGGTGTAATAGTATTTTACTTCTCCTGTTAGAGGAAAATATCTGAATCCTCCATCAAAATAATCGGTATATGTTTCACTGGCGTATAAGACACGTTTTGCAGTATCATTCTGATTTAAATGTGATAGCTCAAGCCAACTGTTTACGTTTAAAGCAGTAATGAACAATCCGTAATTGTAATTTTCCTCATCGCTGTAACTGGCTTCATCGCTGATAGAGTCGTAAAACTCTTCAAGTTGCAGCTGAGCCAGATTTACTATCATTGCTTTTGATTTATTGTTGATAAAATCTCCGGTTGAAGCTTCCCTGTAAACGGTGTAACCGAGTTGTCTAAGTCCGCGAGATAAACCATTGATATAAGCGTTAAAGAAGCTGGAATCATTCAGATACTGAATCAGATCGCTGTTAAAAAACAGCAGAGAATCCTGGACTTCAGCAGGTAATTGATTGAAATTATCAACTGGAGGTATTTTGTAGCTGTATTTATACATAAAATCAGGAGCCAGCAGCAAAACTGCTACGGGCTCCTTTTTCTTCATAAATTCAGCTGCAAGTTGTCTTTCAACACTGCACGATCCTGTTAATAACATCAGCATAACAGCCAAGGCAGCTATCAAAGACTTTCTGATAAATGGTTTTATTTGCATAATAAATGCTTCGATTAGCATTCAGAATCAACAATTAATTCCTGCTCTAACAAAAGTTTGCCAAAATTATTGCCATATGCCCGTGCTTTTTCTAACTCGTTGCTATGAGGTGTAAATTTAATAAATAAACTTTCGCCAGCCAGCTTAAGTTTGAGCGTGGTCAGGTTTGATTCCATCAGTTTGAGTCCTTCACCACTCCACCCGTATGAACCGAAAGCTCCGGCAAGTTTCCCTTTATCCCTTAAAGGATTGATGAGCGCAAAAACCTGATAAATCTGAAGAAGAATATTTTGATTAATGGTAGGTGTTCCCAGGATAAAGCCAGCGGCTTTTGATAGTTCTTCGTCAATTTCACCAAGAGGCATGGTTTCAATGTCGTGTAAACGAACGTCAATTTCGCCTGCACTTCTAATGCCTTCAGCTATACTCTCAGCCAGTTGAGCCGTGTTGTGGTAAGCAGATACATATCCAATAAAAACCCTTCGCTTGTCGGGTAGCTGCAGAGCCTGTCTGGCCAGTTCTTCTGAAGTGTTGACTGCATTTTGCCAGGTGCTGCGCAAAATAGGGCCATGTCCGGTGCAAATTTGTTCAATATCCAGCGGTCGGATTTTTTCAATGGCCTTAACCATAAATTTGCTGTAAGGTTTAAGAATTACATCAAAGTAATACTTAAAAGCATCAGCGTAATCACCCACCAGGTCGTCAAACATCAGCTCGCTGCAGTAATGAGCACCAAAGGAATCGCAGGTAAACAATACTTTGTCTTCTGTCAGATAGGTGTAAATTGAATCAGGCCAGTGCAGATTGGGCGCTCCGATAAATTTCAATGTTTTATTGCCCAGCGAAAGGGTATCTCCGTCTTTTACCTGCTTGCTCTTAAATTCATAACCAAGCATATCTTTCAGGTACCTCAGTGCATTCCCACTCCCAATTACAGTTGCATTTGGGGCAATTTTAAGCAGATTGTGAAGGTTTCCCGAATGATCCGGTTCAGTGTGATCAAGAATAATATATTCAATATCGGAGGGATTACATACGCGTTCAATCTTATTGCGGTATGTGTCCCAGAATTTTTCCTTGGTGGTTTCGATAATGGCAGGTTTTTCTGCATCGATAAAATAGGAGTTGTAGGTTGTGCCATATTTGGTCTCCATTACTACATCAAAAGTTACGATGTCGTAATCAAGCACACCTATCCATTTTACATCATTAGTCACATCAAGAATTTGTTTGTCTTTCATTGAAATCAAAGCTTAGTTTAGTGGTTAATTTTAGTTGTCAAAACTCTATACTCATCTGCACGGCATCGTCATCAGGAGGCAGTTTATGGTCCCGTGGCGGCAATTCAACAGTGTGTTCGGTTATTTGTTCTTTCTGTTCTTCAGAAAGTTCTTCTGTTTGTTCGCTTTCAGGTGGTGTATAGGGAAGAGGTTCCAGTTGTTTTATTTTTTTTACAGCATATGTTGTAAGCCTTTTGCCTTTTGCTTTTGGGCTTTTTACATCAATAAATTCCGAGGCTATAACTTCTTCGTCGTCCAATACCTTGTTGTTGATTTTGTCGTCAAACACAATCACAAAACGTGGAAGCCAGTCAGTTGAAACTTCAATAAGCTTTGAATCAGGCTCTTCTCCAATAAAATCAGTTTTTTTGTCGGTAATTTCAACCTGGAATCGTTTGAGATAATAAAACTCTTTTTCTCCATTGTAATACACTGCACTGACAGGCTTGGACTCGTTGAATTTTTCGATGATCAGCATGTCTTCATCAAAGTGATTGGCGATGTCAAAATTGTAAAGCCGGTATTGGCCTGATTGCATGATGGTGAGGATTTTATCGTCGCCTGAGAAAGCGCCCAAATACCGGCCTCTTCCTTCGGTATTCAGCCTTCTGATGGAGTCATCAAACCATATATCGCGTGCTCCAAGCGTTGATACCCCTGCTTCGGATAGTGAAATCTTTTTAACCGGATATTTGGTGAGCGTGTTGCCTTGTGAGCTTCTGCCTTTGATAGCTAAATCGCCAAAATTAAAGTCGAAAACAGGTTTTTTAAGTTTGGGCCTGGGTTTTAAAATAACTTTAATAACCTCTGCTTCGCCGTTAGGATTGGCCGTAAAGTATAGTACTTTAGACCCTTTAGTGCCTTTGGTCAGCACATATTCCTTGTCGCGGGTAACTCCCAGCACCGAAAACCGCTTGATAAATGCTCCTCCGGCTTTCCCGTCCTGATAAACCATATTATATACAGTTCTGTCATCATTTTTGCGGAAAATGTCGATGTGAATGACCTGTTCGCCAACGAATACTTTTTCAGTAACTTTTGTTACAATAAAGGTTCCATCTTCCCTGAATACAATAATATCATCGATATCAGAGCAATCGCAAACAAATTCATCTTTTTTGAGGCTTGTGCCTGCAAACCCTTCAATTCTGTTTACATACAATTTTTGATTGGCAGCAGCTACCATCACAGCCTCAATGTTATCAAAGCTTCTTAATTCAGTCCGTCGTTCTCTGTTTTTTCCGTATTTTCTTTTGATATTCCTGAAATACTCGATGGCATATTCAGTCAGGTTGGCCAGATAATGCTCTACCTGAGCTTTTTCATCGTTCAGGTTTTTAATGATCTCATCGGCCTTGAATGAATTGAATTTGGAGATTCGCTTAATTTTTATTTCTGTCAGCCTTAGGATATCCTCCATTACAATTTCACGGTAGAATTGTGGTTTATATGGGTCGAGTCCATGGTCAATAGTTTGAAGAACTTCTTCCCAGCTACCGCATTCTTCAATGTCGTGATAGATTCTGTTTTCAATAAAAATCTTTTCAAGCGAAGCAAACAGCAGGTTTTCCATCAATTCCTGCCTTCTTATCAGTAGTTCTTTTTTGAGTAGTTCTACTGTATTAAAAGTCGATTCTCTCAGGATTTCTTTGACACCGATGAAGCGGGGTTTCCCATCCTGAATAATGGTATTGTTGGGAGAGATGGATACTTCGCAATCAGTAAAGGCATATAATGCATCTATGGTGGTGTCTGGTGATACACCAGGGGTCAGGTGTATAAGTATTTCAACAACATTGGCAGTGTTATCGTCAATTTTCCTGATTTTAATTTTGCCTTTTTCGCTGGCATTAACGATGCTGTCAATCAAACCTCCGGTTGTAGTACCAAAAGGGATTTCGGTAATGACCAGTGTTTTTTTGTCTAACTGGCTGATTTTTGCCCTTAATCTTACTTTGCCGCCTCTCAGGCCATCATTGTATTTTGAGCAATCGGCCAGTCCTCCGGTAATAAAGTCGGGGTAAAGCTCAAAATCTTTTTCCTGTAGTACTTTAATGGAAGCATCAATAAGTTCATTGAAATTATGCGGAAGAATTTTTGAGGCAAGTCCAACTGCAATGCCTTCAACTCCCTGGGCGAGTAATAGCGGAAATTTTACGGGTAAAGTGACCGGTTCTTTGTTTCGTCCGTCGTACGACATTTTCCACTTGGTTGTTTTGGGGTTGAAAACAACTTCAAGTGCAAATTTGCTGAGCCTTGCTTCTATATACCTGGGGGCAGCAGCATTGTCGCCTGTAAGAATGTTGCCCCAGTTTCCCTGTTGGTCAATCAGCAAATCTTTTTGCCCCAGCTGAACCAGTGCATCTCCAATAGAGGCGTCGCCGTGAGGGTGGTATTTCATGGTGTGACCTATAATGTTGGCCACTTTGTTGTACCTGCCGTCGTCCAACTCATCCATAGCATGTAAAATTCTGCGCTGAACGGGTTTTAGTCCATCAAGTATCTCAGGTACGGCTCGTTCCAGAATTACGTAGGATGCGTAGTCCAGAAACCAATTTTTGTACATGCCTGATAGCTGAATGGTTTTGTGCATTTCAACAATTTCGGCAACAGGCTGTACTTCAGGGCTTTCTTCCTGGTTATCTCCTGTAAAATCGTTAATATTCTCCTCTTCTGTCATATTTTCTTTAGCATGCCTTTGCATGCAAGCGTATTAAAATCAAGCCGAAACGGCCTTATTTTTTCTGAATGTTCTGAGTAATATAACTTCTCCGGCAATGCACAGCAAAGCTGCAATGATGAGCCACTTCCAAAGTTCTTTCTTTTGCTGGCTATCCGAAATAATCTCATTCAGTGGTTTTCCACCGGGCGTTAATATTGTAAATTCTTTATGTTCTTCAGCAAGTTTTTCTATAGCGGAATTGTCTGCCAGACTTAAATCAGATTCATTCCGGTTGTAGTTAAAAGCGAGTTGTGTTGCAAGTTTCTGGCCACTTAATACTTGATAAATACCAGCCTCTTTAATCTGATCGTTCATAAAGATGACGCTTTGTCCTTCCATTCTTCTGAACTCAGGGATAAAAGCATTGGATTCATTATTTGCCGAAATTTTAAAGATATTGTCTTCTGCTGGCCTGATGTTTCCCAGGTTGATTCCTTCTGATGTGCCGGTGTAATACATCATGGGTACGGGATGCCCGCTGTTGAAGGCAATATTAAGCATGGCAGGCACAAACAGGGCATGTCTTGGCCAGTTACCGGCATTATCTCTGGCAGGTACTGCGCACAGGTAAACACGTCCTTCGCCGGTATTTGTTGTGATTAAAAATGGGTCTCCGTTGTTCAGCGTCATCAGCACTTCACTACTTCCTGTGCTTGATGCTGATATTTTGAAGTGCCGGCTGATAAATGGTAAGTCAGTATTTTCTTCGCTCAGGCCCTGTTTCTCAAAAACATCCTTGAAAATACTATGTTTCATGTTGACTGATGCAACCGCACTGCGAGCTGAATCAATTTTTATGAGTTGATCGGTCTTTAATGAAGCCAGAAGTTGGTTTAATGAGTTAAGATCTGCTCCTAAGGATGGGAATATGAATAGGTTACCTCCCTGATTGGTATATTTGATTAATTCCTGAATAGCCCCGGAGGATAATTGTTCAACGTCATTTAATATAATTAACGGGTAATTGCTAAGCGTTGAATAGTCAGTTTGTTTAGCCTGAATTGTTGAAAAATCAATCACTGAATCAAGGGCAAAAACTGAATGTAAGTAGGCGTTGTCATCTTTGCTGTTGATAGCCAGAACCGGAATTTTGTCTGAAACCCTGAAGGTAAAATAATAATTATCATCATAAGTAACCGGATAATCGCTTATTTCAACCATTCCTTGAATGATTCCGGCCTGGGTATTATTAAAAGGTAATTCAATCAGGGTGTTTCCGCCAGCTTTTACTGATACAGAAGCAACTGCCCGCTGCTGCCCGTTAATCATCAGTTTTAGAGGTATTTTTTCAAGATCTGATGTGGCTGTATTTTTTACACTTGCCATGAGCTTTACCGTTTGATTAAGCCTTATAAACGGGTTCTCAAACCAACAGGAATCAATGTATAAATTGTTGGTATTTGCTGATTGGATTGGTACGGCATAAAATGCAATGCCCTCAGTAGTCTCAGGCCAATGAGCCATTATTGTACTCTGTTGAAAATCAGAAATAATATAGGCTGACTTCGATGGTGTGCGATGAGCATTGAGCAAATCGGCTTGTCTCGGTGCAATTTCTGCAAGCGATCTCACTGATGGAGAAGGCTTCACATCCTTGAGCATTTCTATAAATTCGTCTTTTGTAACAAGCCGCTGATGTTTGCCTTCAAAATCATTGGTAAGCAATTGAAATAAATCGTCAGGTTTATAAGCAGCCGCAATTTCACTGGCCGCCATCTTTGCTTCATCAATCAGGCGGCCTTTTGTGCCTGAGGCTTCCATACTGAATGAGTTGTCAATAAATATACTGACAACACTGATTTGGCCGGGTGCAGTTTTTGTTGCAGAAGGTAAATATGGTTGAGCAAAAGCCAGCACCAAAAAAACTATGGTTAAAATCCTGAGCAAAAGGACCAACAGATGCAGCAACCGGGATTGTTTTTGCGTTTTTTGCTGTAGCTCTCGCAGAAATCTGACATTGCTGAAATATACTTTCCGGTATTTCCTGAAATTGAAAAGATGGATAGCAATGGGTATCAATACCGCAAATAGTCCAAAAAGTAAATAGGGATTAATAAATAGCATATCAGATTAACAAAGGCAAAATTCATTGGTATGCAAAATTAAACAAATCCGCGTTGAATTGAAGCTGTCTGAAAGATAAGATCATAAAAAAAGCCTGCATTTATCAGCAGGCTATAAAGTTATTTTGAGCCATGTTTAGTGACACAATAAAAGAGAGTCGTTGTATTCAATTTCAACGCCTAATTTGTGTTTTGACTCTTCCTCGGCCAGTGTTTTTAAAATTTTGCTGGTTTCCTGGTCATGGGCTCTGGATGCTAAATCGCAGAATAGCTGTGATGATGCCCTGAGCTTTCTCATGGCAAGTACAAGTTCTTCAGAATAAGAGCGTTTTTTGGATGTGTCTATCTGAATAGTGTAATCACTGAGTTTGAAATCTTGCAATTTTTCACTGATATTTTCAACCGGGCCATTTTCTCTTACACGTGTTAGTTTGCTTATATGAGCAAATTCATCACGCGCATATAGCTCAAAGGTCTGTCTGATTTTAGAATTTCGGGCTATATTGGAAAGATGAAGATAAAAATCTGCGGTTTCCTTTTCCGACTTTATCGCATAAAGCAGAATTTCATCGATTGAGCTTGCGTTTTTCATAGGGCTGTTGGTGCTTAGAGGTTAATACAGCATTTATATTTCCCGGTAGTTTTCTTATTAATCCCTGATTATGAAAAAAGTAATAGGTTAAAATAAAAATAGCCTGTTGAATAAACAGGCTATCAAGGTGATATGGTGTGAATTTAATTCTCTTTTAATACCGATTGGTCGTATTCAAGCTCAAAACGCAACTTGTGTTTGGCTTCTTCCTGGGCAAGCGAGTTGAAAATAGCGCTTATTTCTTCGGTAGGTGCCTTAGCCGCAAGATCAAGGTACATCCGGAAAGCTGCTTTCTCTTTTTTCATGGCCAGAACCAATGCTTCATGATAAGTCATTTCGGGGCCTGGCATTACGTCAATGATATAATCACTGATTTTTAAATCCTGTATTGTTTCTGTTGAAATCTTAAAAAGACCTTGCTCGCGAACAGTTATCAGCCTGGCTTTGTGTTCCATCTCTTCCTGCGCATATTGCTTGAAAATCTGTTTCATCTCAGTATTGCGCGATTGTGCTGATAATCGGCTGTAGAAATCAACAGCTTCCTGTTCAGCATTAATGGCAAAAAGAAGAATTTCATCAATAGATTTAAATGGCTCCATATTATGTAGATTTGGGTAAAGTCTTATGCAAAAATAGTGATATATCATTCATTCGTTGAGGTTTTTATTGTCAATTGAGATTTTCAGTGTAATACTTATCCGGACTTTTTAAGGATTATGCCGTTTTAAAAGTTTATCTGAAGGCTGAAAATGAAATGCAGGAGAGATGAGAATGAAAAGCCTGCTGCAACAATAAAGCAAAGAGGAGGAACGGAACAAATAAAAAAGCCCCGGAAAACCGGGGCTCTGGGTTATCCAACATAGTATATGCTGGAAAATTAGCTCTTAGATGACTCCCTGATCGAGCATAGCGTTAGCCACTTTAAGGAAACCTGCAATGTTAGCACCCTTAACGTAGTTGATATATCCGTCAGCCTGAGTTCCGTATTTAACACACTGCCCATGAATGTTTTTCATGATCTGGTGCAGACGCATATCTACCTCTTCGGAAGCCCAGTTAAGTTTCATTGAGTTTTGTGACATTTCAAGACCTGAAGTAGCAACACCACCAGCATTAACAGCCTTACCCGGAGCAAACATAACTTTATGTTCCTGGAAAGCTTCAATAGCTTCGGGAGTTGAAGGCATATTAGCACCTTCAGCTACACAGTAAACGCCGTTTTTAATAAGAGTGAGGGCGTCTTCCTTGCCAAGTTCGTTCTGGGTTGCGCAGGGTAATGCAACATCGCATTTAACTTCCCATGGGCGTTTTCCCTGATGGAACTGGGCATTCGGGAATTCGTAAGAATATGGTTTAACGATATCCTGGTTTGAAGCTCTGAGTTCAAGCAGGTAGTTAATTTTCTCACCTGAAATACCATCTGGATCGTAAATGTATCCGTCAGGTCCTGAAATCGTTACAACTTTTCCACCAAGTTCATTCACTTTGGTTACTGCACCCCATGCAACATTACCAAAACCACTAACTGCAACAGTTTTACCTACGAAGTCCTGACCTTTGGTTTTGAGCATTTCCTGAGCAAAATAAACAGCGCCAAATCCTGTAGCTTCAGGTCTGATAAGGCTACCGCCCCAGCTGATTCCTTTACCGGTTAGAACGCCGGTATGCTCACGTGCAAGTTTTTTGTACATTCCGTACAGGAAGCCAATTTCGCGTCCACCAACACCTATGTCACCAGCAGGTACATCGGTTTCCGGGCCAATTATTTTCCATAATTCCAGCATGAATGACTGGCAAAAACGCATAATTTCGGCATTGGATTTTCCTTTAGGGTCAAAATCGCTGCCACCTTTACCACCACCCATAGGCAGTGTGGTAAGGCTGTTCTTGAAAATTTGCTCAAAACCGAGGAATTTCAGGATACTGAGATTCACACTCGGGTGGAAACGAAGTCCGCCTTTGTAAGGGCCTATTGCGTTGTTGAACTGAACCCTGTAGCCAAGGTTTACATGTACTTTACCATTGTCATCAACCCAGGGCACTTTGAAACTTAAAATACGGTCGGGCTCAACTATGCGCTCGATTATACTGGCTGTTTCAAATTGAGGGTTCTCATTGTAGATATCTTCAATGGACTCCAGAACTTCGCGTACCGCTTGCAAGTACTCAACTTCACCCGGATGTTTTTTTTCCAGGTCGGTCATGATTTTTTCCAGATTCATCTTGTGGATGTTTAGGATGATTAATTTATGTGAATTTTGTAACAGTGTTAACTAAATAACAGCGCAAATTTATGGGATAAAAAACGAGATTTCCAAATTTCCCAAAACTTATTTTATTGTTTATTTTTTTTGTTTTACACTAAGTTAATTTTTTCGTTTTCAGATACTTTAGACTAATTCTAAACTTGTGCCTGAGTAAGCTGATTACAAGCACCGAAGAATTCTGCCGCAGATGTTTTTTTGTTTATTCAAAACTTTTGGTTTCAATCAGAATATCGTCTTTATAAATGGATTCCTTAATAAGTTTTCCATTATTGTTATACTCGCGCCCAACACCATTCCTTTTATTTGATGCATAAGGGACTTCAATCCACAGTTTGCCATTCTGGTGAAACGCCCGTTGCGTTCCATTTCCCTGGTGATAATTGCCGTCGCCTATTCTGAATCCAAATTCATTGTAATAAGTCCATTTTCCGTCATAAAGCCCCTTTTTATAGCCACCTTCTATTTTAACCACTCCGTTTTCGTGATACATTAAATAGGTGCCGTC
The DNA here is from genome assembly GCA_020636745.1 of Lentimicrobiaceae bacterium. Classification (NCBI taxonomy): domain Bacteria; kingdom Pseudomonadati; phylum Bacteroidota; class Bacteroidia; order Bacteroidales; family Lentimicrobiaceae; species Lentimicrobiaceae bacterium. Next base: position 173,363 of record JACJXH010000006.1, read on the forward strand.
AAGCGTATCGTTGCTGTATGTGCGTTCTTCAATTTTAAGGCCGGAGGTGTTCCAATTGACAGATAGTCCGTTACGAAGACCGTTTTTATACATTTCTTCTGCTTCTTTTGAGCCATTGAAATACCAACGTGTGGTTTTTCCTTCCAGCTTATTATTCAGGTAGGAAGCTTCCAGCTGCTTTTTACCGTTGTCGTAATACCAGGTGCTTACTCCTTGCTGTTTTTTGCCTTTGTACTGCTGAACCGACTTCAGCCGTCCGTCAGGGTAGTATTCTTTTTTTTCTCTTTTGCAGGAGGTAGTTAGAAACAAGCAGGCCAGGAATGCAAGTAATATTTTTATTTTCATTTTATTTTTAGTTTTTACCGACGGGTGCTTCAGCAGTTATTGATAAATTTCGGATGGTGAGCTTTTCGCGATTTTTATTCCACACATAAACTTTCATTCTGTTGTGGAGTAATGCTGATGATGGTAACCAGATTGTCTGTCTGACTTGACCCCAGCTCCCGGGCAGGCAGAAAAGGTTGAACCGGGCACCCAGATAATGTACTGTTTCACCAGCGTCATTGTGAAATGATACAACCAGCACAGATTCATTCTGTGGATTTGATGCGAATACTTCTGCTGATGCAACGAGTTGAATGCCGGTTGGTATGGGTAAATCGGCTGGTATTCCTTCATAACCCGGGCTATATTCAAGGCTGTCTAATATAAGGTAATTGTCTGGCAGATCTTTGTTTTGTTGTTTTGTTACCCTGAAGAGGGTGTCAGCTTTCGGGCCATGGCACAAATCATGCTTACGCTGATATAAAGTAGCTTCTGATAATCCTCCGAAATTGGTATCGGAAAGAATGCATGGGAAGCGGGCTTGAATCATGTCCTTAATCTCTAACGGAACTGGTTTGGTCCAGGCATACATGAAATATTCTGTCCGGCACTGATTAAGAATAGTTGAAAGGCTGTCGAGATATGTACCGCCTCTGTTGTCATATTGCTCGAATGTTGTTTTGCCTTGAGGCGTTTGTAAGAGATAATAATCGATATACCATGGGTTATTTACGCTGATAGCCCTGGTTATTTTATCCTGCCCGAATTGCTGATTCCATCCGGCTATAGTTTGTGCTATGCCCCTGAACTCGCCAAAATGCTGGCTGGTGTAATAATTATTTCCTGCAATGGTTTGTGAAGTGCCGCTGATTAATACAACAAGCACCAACTGATTTAAGCGCCTGGCCGATATTTTCTCTGTAAAGGAGAACAGCAGCGCCAGAAAAAATGGAAAGGAAAATATTAGGACACTGTGTTGCAATACCGGATTCACATAGCGTGAATAAAAAAATCCGACCAGGAAAGGTAGGATAAAAAACAACAACGCAAACAGGTGGAATTTAGTTGGTTTGATAAATTGACCGGAAAAGAGAAATAATACTGCCATGGATACTGCTACGATCAATAACATGATAATGGAATCGTTAAACACATAAAAAATATGTTTAAACAGCCAGGCCGTTTCAGGTTTGTCGAGCCACTGACCAACACCGCCGATGCTTAAATGGTTGAGCGTTATGTAAATATGAGGAGAGAACAGGGCGGCAGCCAGTAAGCCGGCCAGCAGATAATGTATTATTCTGTCTTTTTTTAAATAGAACAGTCCCGTTATTCCAATTATTAAAGCCAGTAAAAAGCTGAAATAATGATTATACATGCAGGCTGCAGCGGCAAGTGCATATGCCAACGCATCACGTTTCAAAGGTTTTTCGTCAAACAACAATTTTGTCCAGTACCAGGTCATGATCAGGCTGAAAAGTAATCCTGAGCCATAAGGGCGGGCAATCTGGCTGTATAGCAGAGGAAATTGAAGAAATGCAATAAAAGCGCCGGTTAATAAGCCCGCCGCCGGGTTGAACCACCTTGTAAACAGCCTGATGGCCATGAAAGTGGCTAATACTCCACCCAGTGCAAAGGGTAAGCGGACAGCCGTTTCACTCATGCCGAAAAGTTTTACCCAGTAGTAAAGAAATACCTGAATTCCTCCGGGGTGGCCATCAACATAAAAACCTTTAGACACCAATTCGCTGAATGAACTGTAGCGGACTCTTAGTAAGGCACTTAACTCATCGTTTGAGTAAGAAAAATTAAGTCCGGTTAAACGCAAAGCAGCCGCAACTATCAGTATGGCAATTACAGATAACCAATAATTGTTCAGTTTGCTTTTTAACAATGAAGTCAGGTGTTCCGGAAGTTTCATATTGAGAATGAGCGTATAAGGGATAATTTAGGTATTGCTGTGTTGCTTTACAACCTCAAAAAGCAGGATTCCGGCTGCAACCGAAACGTTTAATGAACCAATTGTCCCGCGCATCGGAATATTCAAAACTTCATCGCACCGGCGAAGATATTCGCCTGAAACACCATCTTCTTCTGAGCCCATGATGATGGCAAGCGGTCCGGTTAAGTCGGTATCATAATAATTTGATTTGCCTTTTTCAGAGGCGGCAACTATTTTCAAGCCGCTCTGCTTTAGGTAATCTATTGTATTTTTCAGGTTGGAGCTTCTGTGAACCGGAATGCTGTTGAGCGCTCCTGCTGAGGCTTTCATGGCATCGGCACTGATAGGAGCGCCGCCTTTTTCCGGAATAATCAAACCATGTGCACCCGCGCATTCAGCTGTGCGGGCAATGGCTCCCATATTTCTGACATCGGTAATTCTGTCAAGAATAATAAAAAGAGGTGTTTCCCCTTTGTCGAAAACAGAAAGCAGTAAATTTTCAATGGGTTGAAAAATGACCGGAGAAACAAAGCAGACAACCCCCTGATGATTGCCGCGTACAAGCCGGTTAAGCTTTTCTATGGGTACATATTGATAAGGAATGTTGTTTTCGTTGATGAGTTTTCGGAGCTCAGGAACAAGTTCGCCTTTAAGCCCCTGTTGTAACATCAGTTTGTCAATTTCTTTACCGGCAGCAATGGCCTCTATGACCGGACGCATGCCATATAACATGTTGTTGTCTTTCATTATTGAGTCTTGATTCTGTTTTCAGACTGCAAATATATACTTTTAAGAAGTGTGAGGCGCTTTAGGATTAATCGCTTGCATGAATGAGATTACTTCTCTACTTTTGTTAGAAAACCTGATAATCATACTAAGCTTTTATTGATGCGGTAAATCAGTATTCTACCATTTATCCTGAGCTATTTCAACAAAAAATTCAGAAGGTTCTTTTATTATGCAAAAATTCCTGGTTTATAAATCTTCTGCCGGATCTGGCAAAACATATACACTGATGCTTGTTTATCTGAGCATTGTTTTAAAAGAGCCTGCCAGGTTCAGAAATATTCTGGCCATTACCTTTACAAATAAAGCCGCCAATGAGATAAAACAGCGTATTGTTTCCAGTCTTAAAATTATCATTGAGATGCAATCAGAACCAACGGAAGGAAAATTGGTTCATCTCATTCAATCTCTTCAACAGCGCACTGAACTTCCATTTGAAGAATTGCGTGCAAATGCCGGAAAGGTGCTCTCGCTTATTTTGCATAACTATGGCGATTTTGCGGTTTCAACCATTGATAGTTTTATGCATCGTATTATCAGGGCATTCTCATTTGACCTGAAGCTTGCAATGAATTTTGAAGTAGAGATGAATACCGATTTGTTGCTTGCCAACACCGTTGATGCACTTTTAGCTGATGTAGGAAAAAATGAGCAATTGACTCAAGTGCTTGTTAAGTTTGTACGTGAGCGTGCCGAAGAAGATGAAAGCTGGCAAATTGATCGTGATTTGCAATCTTTTGCCGATAATCTTTTTAACGAAGATGCTATTGATTTTCTGAAACCAGCCGGCGAATTTTCGGCCGATAATCTTGATTCGCTCAGGAAAAAGTTAACTCAGTTTCTATTCGATTACAAGGAAGAAATTGTTAATCTGGCCACTGATGCAATGAAATTAATAGAAGCACATGGCATTGATCCTGATTTATTTTCGAGAGGGAATACGGGTATCTATAATTATTTTAAAAAACTGAGTCAGGGGTTTATTAAAACAGAAGTAAATTCCTATGTGGCCAAAACCATAAATGATGGAGTCTGGCTTAGTGCAAAAGGGCAAAAGAGTGCTCAGGGACAGGCTGTTCTTTCTATTGCAGATGATTTACTGGGATATTTTAAAAGTATTGAAGCGGTCAGGCAAAAAGACTCAGGCAGATATGAACTTTATCTTAATCTGCGCAGAAACCTTTATCCAATGGCTGTTTTGGGCGAGCTCAGCAACAGGCTTCAAAATGTAAAAAAAGATTTAAATGTGGTTTCCATTGCAGAATTTAACCGCATTATTTCTTCTATCGTTATGAATGAGCCTGTGCCATTTATTTATGAACGTACAGGCGAAAAATATCGCCATTACCTGATTGATGAGTTTCAGGATACTTCAGTTTTACAGTGGAACAACCTTCTGCCGCTTATCGATAATTCATTGTCGCATGGGGCTTTAAATATGATAGTCGGAGATGGAAAACAGGCTATTTATAGGTTTCGCAACGGAGAAGTTGAACAGTTTGTAAAATTGCCTGAAGTGGATAACCCATCAGGAAGCGAAGTGCTTAGTCAGAGGTCTAAATCGCTTGAACGCGAATATTTACCTAGTGTTTTGGATTCCAACTTCAGATCAAAATGCGAGATTGTTGACTTTAACAACAGTTTTTTCAATTTTTCATCGAAAAGCTTTCTTCCTGAATATAGCCAGGTGTATGAGGACTCAGCGCAGAAGTCAGACCCTCTCAATAATGGCGGGCAGGTTCAGATTGAATTTTTTGATGGTGATAAAAAGGAGTTTTCGGCATATAATTGCCGCAGGGCATATGAATTAATTGATGAGTTGAAGGATTCGGGTTATTCCCCGGGAGATATAACCATATTGTGTCGTTCAAATAAGGACTCATCGCAAATGGCCGCTTATCTTAATTCACAGGGAGTAAAAGTGGTTTCTTCTGATAGTCTGTTGCTTCGTCATTCACCTGAAGTGAATTTTATGATGAACTGGCTGACCCTGATGACTGACCCCGAAAATGTGATTGTTCGCTCTGCAATTGCTATGTACCTGTTTAATCATCCTGCTGATTCAGCAAATACGCTGCATACAAATCTTCAAAAGGCTTTGGATATTTCAGGATTTTACAAATTGCTTGAAGAGAATGGATACCGGGTTTCTTTCATAAACTTCGGGCAAATGTCACTTTATGATACTTGTGAAGAACTCATCCGGATTTTCGGGCTACACCTTAAATCACCGGTGTATATGCAATTTTTCCTTGATGAAATTCTCTCTTTTACATCAGGAAAAATGGCTGGAGCTGTTGAATTTCTTGAGCATTGGGAACAGAAAAAGAATAAACTGTCGGTTGTACTGCCATTATCTGATGATGCTGTTCAGATTATGACCATTCATAAGTCAAAAGGACTTGAATTTCCTGTGGTAATTTATGCTTTTGCTGATGATGCTTATAAGTTGACAAAAAAATCAGCATGGGTTAATCTGAATGACCCATTGCTGACCGAAATGCCGGTAGCAATGCTCAAACTGGATAAGTCGTTGGAAAAGACTGATTTTGCAAGTCTTTATACAAAAGAAGACCAGAAGTCGCGACTTGATTTGATGAATATGGTATATGTGGCTTTTACACGGCCGGCTGAAAGATTATATGTACTTACTGGAAAAATCCCCGAAAAGGAAACTGAAAAGGAAGTCAGAAGTTTGACAGCATTAATTGTTGATTTTTTAAAAGCTGCCGGGCTGTTTGAAGTTTCAAAACTGAGGTACACTTTTGGTGATTCAGGCGTTGTAGTCCAGGAATCAAACAATGTTTCAGGAAGTAATGGACTGGAGTGTGAATTTTTGTCAAGTAATTGGCAACAACGATTGGTTTTTGCAGGAAGAGCTCCTCAAATTTGGCAATCGTCTACTCCTGAAAGTGCGCAATTGTCCGGCAATTTGCTTCACAAGGCCCTTGCCGGAATTATTTACCCGTCAGATCTCGATAAAACGATAAATAAATTACTGAACGAAGGCGTAATCGTTCCTGAAGAAGTTCAGGTTTTGCGACATCGGCTTGGGCTGGTGTTGAGTCATCCTGATGTCGCCCGTTTTTTTGGACAGGAAGGAAAAATCGCAGTTGAGACTGAAATTCTTGCTCCGGGAGGTAAAAGTTACAGGCCCGACAGAGTTGTTTTTCTGCAAAATGAAACGCATGTGGTTGATTACAAGGCAGGAGCGCCGGTTCAATCGCATAAAGGCCAGGTGCTCAAATATGCTTCTCTTCTTGAGGGTATGGGTTATCCGCGTGTGAGAGCCTGGTTAGTATATCTGAATCAGCCTGTCGAGGTTATTGAAATGGTAAATGGCTGAACAAAATTGAGCTATTTTTAGTATACAATGAGTTTTGATTGTTTTCATTCGCCGGTTTTAATAATTGATACCTTTGCGCTATGGTGATGAAAATAGATGCTTCACGGTTATATGAGCTGAAGGTTGCGCTTCCATTGATTGATGTGCGCTCTCCGCTTGAGTTCGAACAGGGGCATATTCCCGGCGCTGTAAACATTCCTTTGTTCAGCAATGAAGAGCGGGCTAAAGTTGGTACGCTTTATCATAATGCGGGTCGCGAGGCCGCCTTGTTGCTGGGCCTTGATTTTGTTGGACCGCAAATGTCGGGGTTTGTCAAAAAGCTCAACGGACTTTGTCATCATAAACCCAAAGAGGTTATTGTTTATTGCTGGAGGGGCGGGATGCGAAGTGGTTCAATGGCCTGGCTTTTCAGTACTGCTGGCTTTAAAGTACATCTTCTTGAAGGAGGTTACAAGGCTTACAGGGCTTTCATTCGTGAATTGTCCGGTGCTGGTAAGCCCATTGTCGTATTGGGCGGAATGACAGGTTCAGGCAAAACTGAGATTTTGCATAAGCTGCAGGAGAAAGGCGAACAGATAATTGATCTGGAACGATTAGCCTGCAATAAAGGTTCTGTTTTTGGGTATCTTGGACAGCCGGTTCAACCAACTAACGAACAGTTTGAAAACGACTTGTTTGAAGCATGGAATAAACTTGACTCAACAAAACCGGTATGGATTGAAGATGAAAGCCGTTCAATAGGTGCTGTGGGTATTCCCGGGCCGTTTTTTGAACGTATGAAATTATCGCCCATGTTAATGATTGATGTGCCTCCGCAAGTAAGGGTTCAGCGGCTTGTTCATGAGTATGCGGTGTTTGACAAGGCATTGCTTGCCAATGCTCTTATAAAAATTGCACAGCCTCTCGGAGGGCTTGTTTATAATGAGGCATTGGTTGCCATCGAAGAATGCCGGTTTGCCGAAGCCATAAACCTTGTTTTGGGGTATTATGATAAAACCTACCGGAAAGCTCTTCAAAAGTTTGTCAATCGCGAAATTTTTGAAGTTAAAACTGATACCGGCGATGCAAATATAAATGCCGGATTATTATTAAAGACTAAACCAAACATGATCAAAGTGCCCTTTTTGTAATTCACATTCTAAAGGGCGAAATCATTTTTATTATTTATAGCTTTCAGATCTTTTTCTATGAACCAGATTTATCTTGACTATAATGCGACGACTCCCATTGCACCTGAAGTAGCCGCTGAAATGCGCCCATTTATTGATGAGTTTTTTGGAAATCCATCCAGCAGTCATCTTTTTGGAATAAAAACCCGCGGCGCGGTTGAAAAGGCCCGGTCAAGGGTTGCAGCTCTTTTAAATTGCCGGCCGCAGGAAATAGTGTTTACCAGTGGGGGTACTGAATCGAATAATATGGCAATTAAAGGTGCTGCTTTTGCAATGCGTGCTCATGGGAATCACATTGTCATTTCTGCTGTTGAGCATCCGGCCGTCACCGAAGTTACCCGGTTTCTCGAAAATCATGGATTTGAGATTTCTATTGTACCGGTTGACCCTATGGGTATGGTTGACCCGGATGATGTGAAAAAAATGCTGCGTCCTGAAACAATTCTAATTTCGGTTATGCATGCCAATAATGAAGTTGGTACAATTCAACCCATTGCTGAAATTGCGGATATTGCCCGTAGGCATGGAGCTTTGATGCATACCGATGCGGCGCAATCATTGGGTAAAATTCCGGTTGATGTTAAAGCACTGGATGTTGATTTGCTTTCGGTTGCCGGACACAAACTATATGCTCCTAAAGGGATTGGGGTTTTATTTATCCGTCATGGGGTAAAAATTGAAAAGCTGATGCATGGGGCTGACCATGAACAGAATTTGAGGGCAGGAACCGAGAATGTTCTCGAAATTGTTGGACTGGGCAAGGCTTGCGAAATTGCAGGCCGCGACTTGGAAAACAATCTGATTCATCTGGCAAAAATGAAAAACAGACTGTACAGGGGGTTGACAGAAAAACTGGGAGAGCTTCATGTAAATGGTCATCCTGACCGTTGTTTGCCCAATACACTGAGCATTGGGTTTAAGAATCTGAATGCTGTAATGCTCCTACAGGCAATGGAGGGCGTGGCTGCTTCGGCTGGAGCTGCATGTCATACAGGAACAACCGGCGATTCATCTGTTTTAGGGGCGATGAAAGTTTTACCTGAATTTTCGCAGGGAACTATAAGATTCTCAACAGGCCGTAATACAACCGAAGCTGAAATTGATGAGGCTGTAGAACAGATTGTGCGTGCTGTTCATTCCTTTGCACCTGAATCAGGTGCTCAGTCTTCTTTTTCAGAAAATAATGATACAGTCAGGTTAACTCAATTTACACACGGATTGGGTTGTGCCTGTAAAATGAGGCCTGCCGATCTGGAAAAAGTACTTGCCAATATGCCTGCTGTTCATGATCCCAGGGTTATGGTTGGCGCTGATAAGCGCGATGATGCTGCGGTTTACCGTTTAACAGATGACCTGGCACTGGTTCAGACAGTTGACTTCTTTACACCTGTTGTTGACGACCCATATACTTTTGGGGCCATTGCTGCCGCCAATTCGCTCAGCGATATTTATGCAATGGGGGCTAAGCCTGTTTTTGCGCTCAATATAGCCGCTTTCCCTGTAAACCGTCTGCCATTGAATGTGTTGGAGGCTATTCTGAAAGGTGCATCAGATAAAGCATCCGAAGCTGGTATCTCAATCCTTGGAGGACATTCTATTGAAGATACAGAGCCGAAATTTGGCATGGTAGTCAGTGGATTGGTTCATCCTGATAAAGTGCTGTCAAATGATGGTGCCCGGCCTGGTGATTTATTGATTCTGACGAAACCTATCGGAACTGGCATTATTGCTACTGCAGCCAAGCAGGGCATTGCTGAGCCGTCGAGCATTTCATTGGCTATCAAAAATATGGCTTCACTGAATAAGACAGCAGCCGAGCTTATGCTCAAACGAAAGGTAAATGCTTGTACTGATGTAACCGGATTTGGACTTTTAGGGCATTTGCATGAGCTTACAGCCGGATCGGGCGTCAATGCCGAAGTAAGGTTTAATGACATCCCGTTTATTGAAGGTGTTCAGCAATTGGCTGCAGCGGGTGCAATACCGGGAGGGACAATAGCAAACACAGATTTTGCAGCTGATTTTACCGACTTTGGTGTGCTTTCTCAAACTGATAAATACCTGCTTTGCGATGCCCAGACTTCGGGGGGCTTGCTTATTGCGCTGCCTGCTGACGAGGCCGGAATTCTTCTTGCCGACCTGATTGAGCATGAAATTATGGCTGCTATTATCGGAAAAGTTACCGGTTGGGGAGAAGGATCAATTCAGGTGGTTTTTAATTCATAAAGGCAGATCCTGATTTTCGGCAACTTATTATCTTTAGTTTTAAGTTAACCTGGAATATTGTGTTTATTTGATAAAATGTAAAACCGGCTGTAAGCTCAGGTTCCCCGAATATCTCTTATAGTTGAAATAGGGCACAAGTCAGGAACAATTCAAAGCTAACAGCCGGTTCGTAAGGGAAGATTTACAAGTATTTTTAATAAACTTTGAAACAGAAGTTGTAGTTACTTATTTATGTCTGGTATGTAAAAAAGTAATGCGCCGGGTTTGAAAATAATTAAAAATAATTTACATTACGTTGATTTATAGTAAAATATGTGTTTAATAAATTTACAATTAATAGGGTGGTGGTAAAATTACGGTGTGTTATCGGATAGTTCACATTTGAGTGTTATAATGCAGGGAAAATGGTTGTTGCTCTGATGGCGTCAGAGGGAGGGGGCATTCACGGAGAATGTTTGATTGTTTGTTTTAAACATCCCGCTTTGGTTCAGGTTTGTTTTTCCATCGCTTATGCGACCAAAGATAATAAGCCGGTTGCCGGCGAATGTCATTTTCAAGCAAAGCAGCATAAGTGCTGAGGATTTCCCGCTCGCTTTTTTGTTCCTGTGGTTCGGATATTGGAATAAACTGAGCTGTATAATAACCCCGCTTAACTTTTGTGATGGATAAATAGACCACAACTGAGCCTGTTGCCCGTGCCAATTTAGCGCCTCCGTTGAACAAAAGGCTGGGTTGATGAAGAAAGTGAAAGCAATAATCAGGGTCTTTATGATTGGGCGACTGGTCGCCAATAAAAATATAAAGTGCCGGATAATCTTTTTTACTGAGAATAAACCGGCCGGCTTTGCCCATTGAAAGCAATTTCATGCCAAATTTGCCCCTGATTTTATTCATAAGTATTTCGGTTATTTTATTGGAGAGGGGCTTGTATAAAGTGTAAATGCTAAATCCGAAATAAAGTGGCAGCATTATCCCCCATTCCCAATTACCATGATGACCCGCAAGAGCTATTACATTGAGTCCCCTTGAATGATAGTCATTGATCATTTCTGGATTTTCAACTTTGAATCGTTTTTTTGCTTCTTCTGATGTTAATCCCTGGCTTTTGATTACTTCAGTAAATACATCAAAAAAATGCACGTAAAATTGGTTGACCAGCTTTTTAATTTCTTTGTAGTTTCTTTCGGGAAATGAACGGGCTAGGTTTTGAACAATAACGTCGGAGCGGTAATGAAATATTCGGGAAGCGCAAAATCGTAAGAAGGAAGCCTTAAAGTACAGAAGTTTTAATGGCAATTGTCCGGACAGCCTCGTTAATGTGAAAAGCAGAAAAGCAATTGATTTGTGTAAAAAATTCATTATCCGATATTTATAATCTTTGTTCTGGTAGCCTTCTCTGGTCTTCAAAATTACAAAATTACTTAATGATAGTTTAAAAATGAGTGTGGACTTCTGGTTTTATTAACTTTCGCTTGCATATTTGGAAACTTCAGAAATCAAAACAGCCTTTAGCTTGTAATTCTGCTTGATTTCTCACCTTTAAAAAATTGACGGTAATTTCTAAGAAGAGTGAGGATGTTTTCTGAAATACTGTCCTTTTTATTTTTTAAATCGTTCTGTTTGTGATTTTAAGTGCCTGGCGCCGGGAACAAAAGTATATCCTATCATGGTTGTAAGGTCATTTCCTATCCTAAACCCGATGTCAAGACTTCCATGGCCGATGCTCCAGCTTATACCTGTTAGCAAAAATGGATTAATCTTACTGGAAGTATTTCCTTCGGTGGTAGAAGTATTGTTGCTGATTTCAACTCCAAGGTTAGGGTTAATCCTAAGTTTTTTAACCGGAAAATAAATTTTACTACTCATGCCTATGCTTGAAATGCTTGTTGAGGCGGAGTTTTCAAGATACCCGTTTTTACTTATGGAGTAAGTCGCGGCCAAATCCCATCGGTTAAGAAGTAAAAAGAAACCGATGCGCGTGTTGAATGCTATGTTTATATATTCCGAGGTGTTTAGCTGAAACAACCCTCCCAGATAAAAAAACCAGGGATGTTGATTTGTTCTTAAGGAATTTACAGATGGTATATTCTGCGGAATAATACTGTTTAAATCCCATTTTTCGAGCAAAAGAGCATTGTTGTTTTCAAGGTTTCTTCCCCAGAGTTCATTTTTTTCTTCATATTGCACAACTATCAGAGAATTTTGCCATGAATTGGTCAGAATGTTCATGATTGCATACTTGTCGCTTATTTCCAGTGTATTGTATTCTGGTGTTGCTACTATGGTCAGGGTGTTGTATTTATCAAGGTCGGCCGATTTAAAGTAGGTTGAATATTTTTGCAAAACGGATTGATAAAATGACTGAAATGCGCCAGATGAATTCTGGGCCCATACAGGCTGCATACTTAGCTCAATAAAAATCAATACCAGTATTACTTTTTTCATTTGTATTGTTTTCTTTTACCAAAATAGAAACTCCGGCCGATGGAAAAGCCAAAAGTGGATGGGTTATCTTTAGAAGCTGCAACATTTATATCCCAGAAAATGTCATAGCTTGCTGTTCTTTTGCGGTTCATAAAGCTGGGCCCTGCTGATATTTTGAAATATAGCGCTTTTATATCTTTCCCAAAACTTGCATTTACTCCTGAGCCATAAACCAACACTTTCCAACGATAATAAGCCGAAGCCCCAATGTTTACTCTTGTTAAACTATTCGAATTTTGAAATCCTAAGTCGACAGCTACATTAGACGACTTGCCGATAAAGTATCCCATTCTTGTGTTGAAGCTTGCATATCCGGATGTAAACATTCCGCCTGCATATGCCAGCATTTGAAAATTATCAGATTCTGGGTTGTTTTTTTTATTTTGATTACTCTGATGAGGCTCTTTTTGTACATTGATTTTACTATTTACCATGTCCAGCCTTTGTGAAAGAAATTTTTTCTTTTCATTTGCTTCCGGCGTATTTCCCGTTTTTAATAGAGCTTTTTCTATTGCTTGTGATGATTGTTTTAGCATCCCTGCTTTTTCAAGGGCTATACTGTAACCTAAGTATGGTAAATACTCTTCCGGAAAAAAACTGATAATTTCTTCAAACTGAAGCATTGATTGTAAGTTCATGTTTCTGGCAACCAGTTTGTTGGCTGTCTTTAATTTGTTGATATAGTCGTTTTTTGTGAAGCTGGTGGTGGTATTTTTGGTTTTATAAGTTGAATTGAGTGAGGCTGCATTGGCAGATATCCATGCAGGGGCAAATGAATTATCCGTATTTCCACGGATTGCTTCTGAAAGTTGTTCGTGGCCAATTAAATTGAATAATTGAGCTGTAAAATACCGCACTTCCTGATTTTGTGCATTGTTTTGCCATAATTTGTCCAATTTCATAAAGGCTGCATCAATAATTCCATTTATTCCAAGGGCATAGGCAAATTCCGAAGCGAGTGTAATGTTATTTGAGTCAATGGCGGCCAACTGGGCGTATGTTGAAACAGCACCTCTTATATCGCCCGAAAGCAACATCATACGCGCTTTGTTTATACTCATGGGCTCACGTGTAATAACACTGTTAACTGACGCTGATGTGGCAACGGCCTGCGGCTTATTATCTTCATTAAATGTTTCTTTTTCACCATTTTGATAGATTATCATCCTGATGCTATTACGTGGAATTGTGTAAACAGGACCTTTGGGGTTGCTATATTTTCTGTATTCAATTTCCGATTCTGAAACTTTTGCTACGGTGGCTTCTATTATGGTATGATCCGTTTTGTAAATGTAGTCCTGGCCCGATAACAGTAACGGCGAAATTATAAATGCAAATAGGCATAAAAGCGAAAGCCCGGTTTTCGGCACTATAAAGTTCGGAGGTGTAACTTGCCAGTCTTTCATTGGTTATTCAGAGTTTGAGTTTTTCCTGATAACTATAACTGATATTGTTAATTACATCTGTATATCGTTCTTCGATGATCAATTGAACTTCGTTTCGCGATTGCTTAAAAAAATCGGCCAGTTCTTTGGCATCGCTTTCCATTTGGTTTGCCAATTGCTTTCTCTCTTTTTCTTTTGCCGATATTTGTTTTTTTAGAGAAGATATTTCGCTTTTGTAGAGTTTGCTGTCGCTTTTATAGGACTCAAGTTTCGCTTTTAAGGGCTCTGTCTGAAGGTTGATTTCTTTGTCCCGATTGCTTATGTATTCCACTTTTTTATTCCATGTCGGTATCATTGCATTGATCTCCGAAAGAAGGTTAAAGTGCCATATTTCCAGTTCTGTTAATGGCAAAATGTAATCAGCAATATTTTGACTAAATTTAATGCCACTGAGCTTGATTTGGGTTGGTTTTGTCCCCTGCGATGGGTCTGTTTCAAATGATTTTATTTGCTGAGAAGTTAAATTGTAGGTGTTTTTTACCGCCGAAATTTCATTTTCTCTGATTTCCTGTAGCTTTTTTGTAATTGCTAAACCATCTTCAATTACCTGGGTTTTCACTTGTTTGTACCTGATTCGCAATTCATTTAATTGAAGTTTTAATGCATTTACTTCTGCTGAATAGCGTTTTGAATCTATATTTTTCTTTTCCCGCAATTCTTTTTCTTTTAAATCGATTTGTTTCTCAATTTCATTGATTTTTGCAATGGAGAGTTTTATCTGTGTATCCCAGTTTTCAATGTATTTTGTTAGATCGTTTGATTCTTTTTCAATAAAAGTTAGCAACTGCCCGATAGGCGCTACATAACTGAAAGCTGTAAAATCGAGGTTGTTCAAAGTTGAATTATGGTCAGTTATACTGGTGGGCGCAGCTTGAAATGATGGGTTTGGCTGAGGGGCAGTTTTTGCTGCAGAAGCGGTTTCTGTAACAGGTTGTATTGATACAGGTGGTGTTTCGGCAACGGGAGGAATCTGAGTGTAGTTCTTCTCAACAGCTATTTCAGGATTTGATTTATTCTCATCTTTATTTCGTTCATTTTCCATGGCAATCGGTAATGGCAATTGTTTGCTCTGGGCTTCTTTCATTGCTTCAATTACCGGATCTGATACATTTTCCCTTAAACTCTTTAATTGTTTTTCGCTCAAGTCGAATTGCACGATTGAACTCTGGATTACATCAATAATTAGTTCGTCGGCAAGCTGTGCTTTTGCCATGCGTAATATTGTACTATTAGTAAGAGTGTCGGAGCTTTGGGCATGCAGACTTAATGCAAAAAACAAACTGATAATCAACAATAGAGCTCTTCTCATAGTATTATTGATTTTAAATGTATTAAGGTGTGTCAGTTGAGCGGTTTTTCATTGCTTTCTTCATGGCCATTATGACTTCAGAGGAAACTTGTTGATTGGAAAGCTCAATCATGGCATCTACACTCAGGTTGAAATTTGGTTTTGAACGGTTAATTCTTTCAATAATCTGATTGTCAGAAAGTCCGATGATTACTAATTCAATGATTGATTTATTGGTAAGTGTTTCCTGAAAAGAGGTTACTTCGGGTTTTATCGATTTGTCATTTTCTTGCGGGATAGTGAAGTCTGAACCTGAGATACGGATCATCTGTTTGGCTTCCGGATTATAAATGATCAATCCGTAAAAATAACTGAGAAAACCTCCTGTTTTATCAGTCAATACTGCCAGTTTGTTGTCTTTAATGGTACAAACCATTTGTTCAGAAGAGAAAAATATCCTGTTTTCTGTTGTGTCAACGGCAATGGATTTAACATGAGTGCCTGATGGGAAAGAAGCTATTGCTGTTAGCTTTTTGTCCTTGGGATTGTACTGAAAAATGGCATTCTGATTGGAAAAAACAATAGAATTGTTGCATTCAGCTACGGATAAAATGGGGTATGGCATTTCAAGTAATTTGGCATACTTTCCTTTGCCACCCAGAGCATAAATCGAATATTTGTTTTTGACATTATTTTTATCATAAATGTACATCGCCTGTCGCCCGCGGCTGATTCCCATTCCTTTGTCAGGCAATTTATACAATTGTGCCAGGTTGCCCGATGCATCCATATAACACAGTTTGTCATCTGTGATAACCATTAATAGACTGTCAGGTGTAAAAGCAAATGAATTGATGGTGGTCTGGCCTTTGTTTCCGTAAGGAGCAAGCCCGCCCCATCCTAACTGGTAGAAGCAGTTAGTGGAAGAGATGAGAATTAAGTTTCTGGAAGTGAAATCAATAGAGTGGGTTAAGCCCTGATTCAAATTGATGTCTTTGAATAGCTGGCTGTTTAACAAAATTTCATAGCGGGTAGAATCGCTGCCAGAGGCAAGGGCAAAAGCTAAAGAAATATAAATGTAAAAGCAGAGGCTCAAAAATATTTTTACAAGCTTACCCATATGACAGTTTGGTTATTTTTTACCGGTCAGGTTATTCCAGAAATCCAAAGCAGTTGAAGTGTATCCATAAACGGTTTCAGCTCCATGAACCAGGCCAAGAACAGGCTTGGTAATAAAGCCGGTAACCTGACCAGTGATAGCATTTACAGCCGTTGTACTTGTGGCGTTGATGACAACCTGCCCTGGCAGATTATTCGCACTCTCAAGAGCCTGATTGTCGTTTCCACTTGCGAGGTTATTTACAACGCCCTGAATGCCGGAGATGGTTTCATTGGTCGTGTTCAGCATAAAATCTCCGATTATGCCCGGTAAACCAGGGGCTTGCCCAAGGGCTGTCAGTAAAGCAGCTTCTCCAACAGAAGTGCCGGCGGGTATTGTGCCACTTTCATCTATGTATTGGTTAGTGCCAACCTGCTGTGTTTCATTAAAACCCATATTATTCCACCATTCATCGCGTTGGCTTATTTGTTCCGAAGTTGTAAGCAACTGAACTGTTGAGCCTGTAATATCAGGCTCTGATGTGTTTACATTGGCAGCAGTATTGCTGTTATTGGGCTCATTTACCGGTAATGTTGTTTCAAGTTCGTTCAACTGGTTGAAATAAAACTGATCAAATTCATTATCTCCGGTAAGCGGAAAGTCCTGTATTGGAAGTAAATTCTCCATATTGACCGGATTGCCAAGTGATTGCATTCTTTGCAGATAATTGTTTATCCAGTTCTCAATCTCCTGGCTTTGGTGAGGGGAGAAAAAAGCATTTCCCTGCATTAGTCCATCAATGGATACATATCCGGGAGCGTTGTAGTCCAGTTCAAAATTTGCAACAATATCAGAACCTGAGCAAGGGGTACATGTATAAAATACTCTGCACATGCCTATATACTGATTGTCATCATTATATATTGGTGTACTTACTTCGTAACTCATAATAAGTTGCCTTAATGATTCACAATCGCTCTGAGTGGGTATTGAGGGGGGGAATGTGATGGGTTGTATATAAGGAGTATATGATCCACACGGGCCGGCATATGTCAGGGTTGCTGTAAAATTCCAACCCTGAGCAGATAAAATTTTATCAAAACCAGAGAAAATAACAAGATTGAAAATGAGAAATGACGTAATTATAAAACGCTGTTTTTGCGTAAAGTAACGACCTTTCATTGGCGCTGAATAAAGTGCTAATTTAATGTTTTTATAAGAAAAGTCAAGTGTTTTGTTGATTTATCATTTGATGGGAATGGAGCCGTTAACTTTAATAGTTTTTTACAATATTAAACACATAAAAAGACCAGTCCGGGAAATTTGTATTATTTCCTGAACTGGTCGTAAGATCATGACTAAATTATGGGTCGATTCTTAAGAAAATACACTGTGTGGCAGGAACTCCTGAAGGAGATTCGAGTGCTACTCCTGCCCAGCCTCCGGGCAGTGGAACATATCCTTCACCGTTGGCAGCAGCTGCTAAATACATTGCAGTAGCTATAGCTGTACCAGCCGGAACCTGACCATGTTCAGCCATATTCCATGTTGGATCTTCAATTTTCCAGAAAGCCTGCTGGATGTCAGACCATGTATATCCCGGAAACATATTGAGATGGTTGATTAACCAATTAGCTTTATCCCAGCTTAAATCTTTGCATGGGCCAGTCATAAATTCTGGATACAGAGAACTGCGGACATCTAAGGTGTATGTTTCTGGTAAGGCGATAGTTACCTGCCTGTTGAAACAGTTCACGCCATAGCTTATGTTGCTTATATCGTAACCATCACCTATGCCTGAAAGTGTTACATCGAAATATCCTACAACATTATCCTGCAGAGGAATTATACCCGGGATATGGTTAATTGTTGTAACAGTGCAGGTCACTGGCAAATTCATATATGGAGGTAATTGCAGGTCGGTGTTACTCAGATTGCAACTGCCTAATACAAAGTCAACCACACCATCTTCTCCTGCATCAATGGTTTGATCATCTTCAAATTCCCATTCATGGAATTTTAAATATTCAAATACATTGCCAACTTTTACCAGAACCCAAAGCTCAAATTTAAAGAGCTCTCTGTCAATTGATAAATTATCAGGATATCTTACGCATACCGGAGCTCCAACTCCCCAATTGGCATCTTCATTGTCATTGGTGAAATCCTCATTGTTAGGAACTGGTGTCCACACCTGATTAACCATCTTTAACGCATTAATTTTAAAGATGGCAGGCATATCGATTTGTAAGCCTGTACTTTGGTTTTCGTAATTTGAGCCTATATAATCTGCCGGATGTTTGAAGCAGATATCTCCGAAGAAACATTGTTCACGAATCACGATTTCATCAAATTGAGCCCAGTTAAAACCAAATTTATCGTAAGAGTCAGGCATATAGCACAATACTTCTACCGGAATTTCTGCTTTTGAAAATGCACTAACTGAAAAATCAAATGAAACATGGCTTGTTGTGTATTCAGCATACTCAGCTTGTTCGGTAGGCGTTGCCATTATTAATGTTCCATCAACTTCTGTATACAATCCAAAGAACTCAACAGTATAATTGGTTGGTGAATCGTCTGGATTTACATCAAGTTTGATTGCCTGAGTGTACATATTTCCATCAAGCGTAAATACCTGAGGCCAAAAATCTCCTTTTCCTTCAATGGTTATTTTGGCTACTGTCGGAGTTAAAATATTTCCATTGTCATCTGTGGGGCAAAGCCAATCGCTTTTTAGACCGGTACTCGGGTCTACTTTAATAGCTGAAAATGTTACTTCCTGTTGTCTTACAGTTGTGTCGGTTTCCTTTTTTTGGCAACTGAACATGGCGCCTATTGCCAGAATAATAAATAAAATCTTTTTCATTTTTTGATGATTTTAGGTTGGTACTGGTCCGGGATGAAAGTGAGAAATTCACTTTTAAGGATGTGTTTTGTATGCCGGACATAAATCGTATTTCTTCGTCATTGATACTGACGATAAACCGGAGGTAAATCGGAAATTTTTTTGTTCCTGGTTTATGCATAATGACTATAAAAGCCATTGGTGAAGTGATCTGCAATTTTTCATTTTGCTTTTTTTTCTCAGGCTGAAAAAGTAATTGGGTTATATGATGATAATTGACGTTTGGGCTTCATCTTTATTGGTAAGCAGTTCATATGATGGTGAATTCATCCGATGGTTTGTTTTGATAACTGGCGGTTATTAGTTAACTCATTTGGTTTATTATCATCTGTGATAGCGTCTATTAACCAGGCCTGGTTTGAGCCCGATATGGAGTTAAGGGTATCAGAGAAAATAGAAAATGCAGACTTTCTCAGTTTGGTAGATGTTAGTGACGGGAGACAGGTTGAAAAGATGGCTAATTAGCCCGTGAAGCATTGAAGAGCAAATAGTAACCAGATTAGACTGTGCCGGAAATTAGAAAATACAATTAAGCTAAGTAACAGAAATGGTGAGTAAGCATTAATTAAGAAGCACTAATTATCTAAGGAGATGCCGTAATTTAGTTAAACGGGTAAGGAAAAGTATAAAAGTTATTGAATAAGGCGAAATTGTATAGTAAAGAGATTTATATAGTAGGTAATAGAATGAAATGGCATTACAAACGTATAATGTATTAATATGAAAGTCAATACGTATAAATACTGATTAATAAAAGTAATTAGATATATATGAGCCTGATGCAATATAACACTGTTTAAAGGTATTGTATAGCTGTTAGTTAGCAGTTTGTTTAACTGAGGGGTCTTTTGAAGTAGATTACGATAATGCACAAAAAAGCCTGTATGGTTAATACAGGCTTTTGAAAAAGTTTAAATAAAAACTGATTATTTATTATTTTTTAGCAGGTCGCGAATCTCTGTGAGTAATTCCTGATCTTTGGTTGGAGCAGGAGGTGGGGCAGGAATGGCTTCTTCTTTCTTCTTGAAACTGCTCATAGCTTTAATGGCCATGAAAATAGCAAATGCAATGATGAGGAAATCAATTACATTCTGTATGAACATGCCGTAATTCAATGTAACAGCTGCTGTTTCGCCAACGGCTTCCTTAAGGGTATACGCTAAATCTTTAAAATCCAGGCCTCCCAGTAAAACTCCAAGAGGTGGCATCAGAATATCATTTACAAAGGAGGATACTATTTTTCCAAAGGCGCCTCCGATAATCACAGCGACAGCAAGGTCAATTACATTGCCTTTCATCGCAAATGCTTTAAACTCATTTAATAGCTTCATGTTGTTTGTTTTAAGGGGTTATTGTTTGATTGTTGCCTGATAATGTTTCACAGCATAGGTTAATCCAATTCCAAAAGTTTGTTTAAACTGTGTCCGGGGTCCGGTTTTGCCGTCTTTGTCCATAATCTGTATGTCGTGGTCATAAACTGTTTGTAATCCAATGTAGGTGGAAATTAGTTTATTAACTTTGAGGATGAGCAATGCTTCCCAGTTAATGTCAATATTCTGAGGGCGGTCTACATAATTTGAGAAGAGTTCAAGTTTGCTCTTCAGATTTACGTTGGTGATAATGTCTTTTTCAAAAGTTGCTTTAAGTGAAGCGCCAAATTCTGGTCTGATGGTTTTTCCCGGATCAACGCCATAGGCTCCTGCGTCTGATAATCCTTTATCGCCAACAATGGTTAACCTGCCTGTAACAGGCAGCAACGAAACAGACAAATACGGATAGGGTTTATAATCCATACCAAGTCCGAGCATCAGATAACCGGGAGCCATAAAGGTTGAAATCAGCACTGAGTCATTGGGGTAGTTGAACCCATCGGTAAATTGTGTTCTGAAACTAAGGTTGGCGCTTAGGAATAAATGCTTGTTAATGACATTATGCCCTACTTTGGATACAAAATCAATTTTATCATCACTTTTTCTCACCTTGGCATCGCCTTGTTTGATTAAGCCATAAGCCAAATCAAGTGAATTGTCCCAGGTTGTCCTGGCTTTTTTCATATTGGCAATTAAATTAATAAATGAATTGCCTCCCAAACTGTTTTCACCTCCGGCAGCCCAGTTGGTTAGTGAAACCTGCGAAAAAGAAAGGGATGTTTTGATGCCTGTTGTCCAGAGTTTGGTGGTGTCGGCTGTTTGAGATAAACCAGTTAGCGATGCAGCCATTACAATAACGAAAGAGAGTAGTGCTTTTTTCATATATTTAATTTAAAGATAAACTTGCAATAATAATCATTTGTTGTTCTGTTATTTCTTCAGCATTTCATGGCATTATCCCCCGTAGCTTGATTTAATATTAGGGTTAAAGTTCCCGTCAGGGCCTTGGTCAAGACTAAAGTTGATAGAGATGCTCATTCTTGTTCTGACTGCTTGTTGATGAATGGTTCCTGGCATCCATTTAATCAGATGTACCAATCGTAAAGCTTCTTCGTTGCAGCCGGCCCCAAGCGAATTTAGTACGATTGTATTAGAAATTCTGCCATGAGGTTCAACAATGAACCCTATTTTAACAGTGCCGCTCAAATTTTGTTTAATGGCTGCTTCCGGGTAAACAAGGTTGGCAGCTACGAAACCAGCAAGATTAATATTTTCTCTGGTAAAAATAGGGTGGGGGGCTGTTTCAAGATTTTTGTACTGATATATGGTGCCTGATGTGTCAACAGGCTCAAAGGGGAAAAGAATTTCAGAGTATCCTCTTTGTTTGCACAAACGCTTGTATTTGCGCAAGTTAAATTCTATTTCAAATTGAATGCTGTCTTCATTGGGGATGCCTCTGAAGGTGCCAGGCTCCCATTCTATCATTTTAAAAATCCGCATGGTCTCTAGGTCGCATTCAGGCGAAACACGGGCTTTATACCGGGTAAAAGTAACTTGTCCTTTTTGATCGATTTTTGCAGAAATAATAACATTTCCTTCAGTTTTTGCCTGTAAGGCTGTTTCAGGATAAACTAATTCCTGTTCTGTGAATTGCCTTAGTTGTGCTTTGCCGCCATAGGGTTGTGGAGGTATATATTCCTGAGAAAAAGCATAGTAATTCATTAAAAGGAGACATACGGCAGCCGGTATTTTACTCATGATGATATAGTTTTAGTAAAGATAGTAAGAAATGGCATTTTGTCAATACATCAAAGGCTTATTATACATTAGAATGAGGGGAGTTTGTTGTAAAGATTGACAGCGGACTTAATGTTTGATGCCGGGCAAAATGGAATCCAAAACAGGAAGGATATGATTAATTGTTCTTTTTATTGACTTCTTTTTGTCGATAGTAGAAGCGATCATATGCATAAAGTTTGATTTTAATCAAGAGCTAACGCATATGAACTGTAAGCAGGCTATTTAACTTTTTATCACCTGCAAATGTTGTAAACACCTGACAAGCAATGCGCCCAGTATTAATCGGGAAGGTCGCCGGGTGTAATTATTTGATTTCCTGATAATGCTATCATCTGTTCAATTTGGTCAAATTGATTTTGTTTTAAGGAAAAATCAATCTTCCCTTGGTTTATCAAACTAATAGTATCGCTTACAGAGGTTAATGATTCCGTAATATGAGAACTTACAATAATTGTTTTACCTCTGGCTGCAAGCACCGGAAGTATTTGCTGTACTTGCCTTACAGCTTCAAAGTCGAGTCCATTGAACGGTTCGTCCAGTATCAGTAGCTTTCTGTTAAGTGCCAGAATTCCCATAAAGCTTAATTTTTTAAGCATACCGGTTGAATAATTATCTACAATTTCGTCTAATGGAAGTTTAAAAATATGATTCCACTTCTCAACATTGAATGACGGGTTTTTTAACATAAAAACCTGAAGATATTCTTTGCCGGTTATCATTGGATAAAAGTAGGGGGATGTTTCCATAAATCCACAGGCTGACTGATGAATCCGGCTATTATTCAGGGTTATACCACCGCTGTTGGGCCTGAGCCATCCTGCTATAAGATTGAAAAGGGTTGTTTTTCCAGCACCGTTCATTCCAACCAAACCATGCACTTTGCTGGTTTCAAGCTCCCAATTCAATCCGTTGATCACAAGTGGTTTGCCGTAGCTAAAGGTCAGGTTATGAATGTTTAACATGAATAATTTGTGTAAGTTGAACAATTGCTTTCTTTGAATATACGGCAAGCATAAGAAGAGGTAGTGGAAGTAAAACAGGCAAAACAAAGGTAAAATTGAGCAAAACAATGATTACCATATGATATGGTGTTTGAGCTCCGGGTTGGTATCCGGCATATTTTAAGGTTATTGAGAATGCCTGAACCAATAAACTGTTGGTAAAAACCAGCAGTAATGGCCTGAAACTGTCAGGATAAAGGATGATAGAGCCCAATAGGAGCGGAATTGAAAAAATTGTAAAAAGAATTATTTGCAGAAGTATTTTCCTCAAAAGAAATGATTGAGGGGATAATGATGTTGAAAGTATGAATACTTGCGATTCGTGTTCCATTTGAAAAGAAGCTGCCAGCAGCGAAAAAGCAAGCAAAACAATGGCAAATACATAATCAAAATCTGAAAGAACAACAGCTGAAATATAGAAGGCCAGGATGATAAGATAGTTTTTACGCAGGCCGGCGCGCCACTCCCACGAATCTGCAGGAATAAACCGAAAGGACAGGTAATTTCTTTTTCGCCTGAAGACCAATGGCTTTTTTATCAGCGAAATAATAGAAATACCTCCAATAACTATCAAAGCTGCTATGAAATCGGGCCAGATGAGGTAAGCCAGCAGGAACGGACTTAATGCGAGCAGATAAAGGAGCGTAAAAAAGCCCCAGCGATTGAGCCCCGGATTGTTAAGTAAAATAAAATCTTTCCGGTTTATATGGTTTTGGGCAAGAATTAGAATAAGAACAATGGCCTGCCATTGAAGCATTCCGGTTTTTAAGGTGGCTTTTAAACCCATCAATAAAATACCTGCCAGCAAAAGTACCCTGAAAATGCCCAGCTGCCCAAGCATTCTGAAGTATCGTTTCAGATGAATATACAGGAAAAGGAGGGGCGGTTTTAACATTTTATGACACTAAACTGGCTCCAGATTTTCTGTCTTTACCCAGCCTTTGCTGCCATTTGCAATCCGTATTTCATTCCATTCGCCTATTTTATCAATCACTTTTACTTTTAATCCCTCATGAATAACAAACAGATCGATGCTGCTCTCGTCAGGCGAGCTTTTTACAGGAAGCGTTGGAGCAAAAACAATGGCTGCTTTTTGGTTTTTTGATTCTGTATTGGTTTGCCATGCTATTATTCCGCCAACCATATTTAAAAAAAGTAACAGGATTCCGGTGCTGAAAAATATTTTTCGTCCGTTAATCGTCCTTGTAAGTAGAAATATGGCGATGTTGATGAAGAGCAGAAAAAAAGTAATTATGGCAAATTTGGCCCAGCTATCTGGAGAAAATAATGATTTTAACTGTTTCCACCAGCGTATGTAGAAAAGTTCAGGCAAAACTTCAATTTTGTCAACGATGCGGCTGTTGGCAACGCCAAGATTGTATATGAAGTCTTCATTTCCTGGCTCAAGTTTTAAAGCCCTTTCATAATTGAGTATGGCCGAAGGTAAATTGTTGGTTTTAAAATATGCGTTCCCAAGGTTGTAGTATAGTTCGGGGGAGGCTAATCCATCGGCAATTACCTTCTCATAGATGGGGATTGAATTTTCAAAGAAGCCGGCCATGTAGGCTTTGTTGGCTTTGTCGATTTCAGCCTGAGGACTGGCTTGGATCGTCAGGCTAATGACAAACAGCAAAATTATGGTGAATAGCCTTCGTTTCATATTTTCTTCTGATTTCAGATTTCTAAATTCGACCAGGGAAGTGTCCTGGTTACATACTTTTAAGCTTGCAGTTTAAAGCTGTTAATTTTCAAAACTTGCTTCAATCATTTGTGATTGAGTTTTCCTTAGCCTATTTTAATTCCTGTTCGGTTCGGGTAATGGCATCAATGGCTTGTTTGTACAAATCGCCCATAGCTTTTGATTTATCTATAGGTGCAAATCTGGCAAACTCACAATTGTTCAGTGTATCAATAAATTGTTTGATAAGTTCACTGCTCACTCTTTTGCTGGTCAGTGCTTCATTTACCGAATCCATGGAAAGTGTTGACCTGGGAATGTTGAATTTATCGCTCAGATAGCCCCACAATGCATTGGAAACTTCCGACCAGAAGGCTTCATGTTTGCCGTCTTTCATAAATTGTTCAGCAGATTTCAGTCTTTTTCGCGCAACGCCTGTTGCTTTGCGATTTCGCATCAATGCCTGATTGCTGCGTTTCTTAAGCTCATTTTTCAGAATCAGTAAAAAAGCAATGAAAAGAATGATGGGCAATGCCAGTAAAATCCAGAACAGAGAAGACCCAAAGAAATAAGTATTTACCGGGATGAGTTTAAGTTTTCCTGTTTTGATAAACCTGATGTCACTGCCGATATATTTAAAGTCTTCCTTATCTGCACCTCCGGTAGTAATAGTGTTGCCATTATCATCGCCTCTGTTGACTTTAATGGCAAATTCAGGCGAATTAAGGGTTTTGTACACTCCGGCTTCATCGTCGAAGTATGAAAATGTAACAGGCTTTATTTTAAAGTTTCCCGGATTTCGGGGAATTACCAGGTATTCAAAAGTGCGTGAACCGGATACCCCGCTACCATTTGCCGAAATATTGTCAGTAACCCTGGGGTCGTATACTTCAAAGTCGCTGGGGAATTCAATGGCTGGTTTTTCAATCAGTTTGATGTTGCCTTTTCCGGTAATCGTAAACTTCAGGCTCATGGCATCGTTGGCTTTCAGTTCCTGACGGTCAGTGGTGGCTGAAATGCTGAATTTTCCTACAGCACCGCTATACCCAATTGGTTTGTTTTGTGCGGGTAGAGGTTTAACATTGATGCTAACCTGATTTGATTTAATGGTTTTTCGTACATTCTGCATGGTGTTTCCAAAGAAACTGTCGTTAAAGAAGTTGTCGAAAAATGGATCATTGGTAGTTCTGCGGCTCGATTTCCGTTGTATTTGCGCAATCACATCCATTTCAAGAGGGTCGATGTTCAGTTTGCCTGATTTTTGGGCAAACATGGCATCCTTTTTAATTTCCGCAACTACATACTCCTGGCCGTTTATGTTTTCACGGTATTGGTTCAGGTTTTTATCGTCCTTTAAAAGATCCTGTGACCAAAATCCGCTTACGCCGGGCGCTTTGGTAATGCTGTATTCGGCAATGGGTACTCTGGTGTAGATTTTATAAGTGACAATTACTTGTTCGCCCTGATAAGGATTTGAATTGCTCACTGTTGCCTTTACAAAAAGGTCTTTTGATGTTAAATCACCTTGCAGTTGCTGATTTCCGCCACTGCTCTGATTATTTCCAGCGCTTTGCCCTGATTGAGGAGCATTTCCTTTTACAACTTTTACAGTTAGAGCATTCGACTTATAGGTCTTACCATCCACATTAACCGAGGCAGGGCCTATTGTAAAGGAGCCTTCTTTTGAAGCCTGCAAAATATAAGTGAAAGAATAGTCTACACTTCTTGAAACCTGGCCGTTAATAATTTGCATGCTTGAGCTTGATGACTGGCTGGGTCCTGCAAGAACAGAAAAGTCTCTTAATACAGGAGCTGTAAATCCTGATGCTTGTGCATTTACCGAAAAAACCAGTCTGAACTGGTCGCCAACAGCCACCACTTCGCGGGCTGATGCTTTAAATTCAACTTGCTGCCCATAGCCCGGCAAGACCATCAGCAGTAATAAAATAACGAGTGAATTTCCTGTCTTTCTCATCTTCCCTTTTTCAGTTAACGGATATTTAAGGGTTTGATTATAATAATCTGCAAATATAGCTTACCAGTCCTTTTCAATTTGCACCTGAACTGGTTTTACTTTTTGCTTTTTGACTTTGTCAATTGTTTTTTGTTCGTCGTTTTTTAAGGCCTGAAGCATGCGTTCAGCATCCTGTTTCGATATCTGTTGCTTTTGCTGTTGCTGTTGCTGTTTGTCTTGCTGCTGGTCTTTTTGATCCTGAGGCTGCTGTTGTTGTTGCTGATCTTTTTTATCCTGTTTGTCGTCCTGTTTGTCGTCCTTATTCTGCTGTTGTTGTTGCTGCTGTTGCTGAACAAGTTTCTTTAAGGCGTAACTCAGGTTATAACGCGTGTCATCATCAGATGGATTCAGTCTGAGCGCTTGTTTGTATGCTTCAATGCTTTCCTGGTATTTTTCAGCTTTAAACAATGAGTTTCCCAGATTGTGATATGCTGCCGCTTTGCCGGTATTGTCATCAGCTTTCATTTTACCGGCTGAATTGGTGAAGCTTCTGCCGGCTTCTTCCCAGTTCTCTTGTTTATACAGTGAATTGCCCAGGTTGTATTCTCCCTTTACTGATTTAGGGGCCACTTCCATCGCTTTGCGGTAATCAATCTCCGCATCTTTATATTTGCCCTCTTCGTAAAGTTTATTTCCTTTACGAATAATAGCATTGTCTTTCTGGGCAGAAGCCTGGCTAAAGGCACACAGAAGTACAATAGGGATTATAATCAGTGATTTCATTTTTTTATGTTCTTGCCTGGGTGAAACAATGAAATTTTGCGAGCCCATTTACTTTGTCTTTCGTTTAACAGAAAATTAATCACAATAGCAAGCAACGCAATTGCCACAAAGTATTGAAACCTGTCTTCGTAATCGGAGAAACTTTTGGTGTCGACCGTAACTTTCTCAAGTCTGCTTATTTCTTCAAAAACCTTGCGCAGCCCAGCCTGGGTGTTGCTGGCCCTAACATAAATACCGTTGCCCGCTTCAGCAATTTTATTCAGCATGGTTTCATCAAGTCGGGTAATAATGGTTGAGCCGGCTTTGTCTTTTTTAAATCCTGTAATCTCGCCGTCTTTGTAAACGGGTATTGGTCCGCCTTCGGCCAGTCCCATTCCTATGGTATAGACCCTTATGCCTGCTTTGGCCGCTTCAGAGGCTTTTTCAATGGCATCGTCATCGTGGTTTTCACCATCTGTAATGATGACGATGGCTTTTCCTGATTTTTCATTTTTGAACGAAACCGAGGCTAAATCAATTGCTTGCCCGATGGCCGTTCCCTGCACCGGCACCATTCCCGGGCCAACGGTTGAAAGCATCATCTTGGCAGCAGCATAATCGGTTGTGATAGGCAATTGTGTGTAAGCTTTTCCGGCAAAGACCACAAGTCCTATACGGTCATTTTCCAATTCATCAATTAATCTCGAAATTGATTGTCGGGCTCGCTCAATTCTGCTTGGCTGAATGTCCTGGGCAAGCATACTGTTCGAAACATCAAGGGCAATTACAATATCAACGCCTTTTCGTTGAGCTTTTTCAAGCTTTGAGCCTATTTGAGGATTTGCAAGTGCCAATAACACCGCTGCAGTTGTGATAAGAATCAATGCAAATTTTAAATGCATTCTGAACGGGCTTACATCCAGCATAAGCCTTGAAACGACCTGCGAATCGCCAAAACTGCTGGCAACCTTTGATTTCCACCGGTTGTAAAGCCAATAGAGCACCACCATCAGTGGAAGAAGCATCAACAGGTTGAGGAATATCGGATGTTCAAATCTAAACATATGCTTTTACTTTCATTGTTCGTTTTACAGAAAAATTATCAGGGGAATTTTTTAAATACGGTGATTCCCAAAATAAAGTCAAGTAACAGTAATGCCAGTGCAGCTAGGGCAAAAGGCAAAAATTCTTCTTTCTTTTTACGAAATTCAGTTACGTCAACTTTCGATTTTTCCAACTGGTCAATTTCGCTGTAAATTTCTTTGAGATGTTGTTTGTTCGTAGCCCTGAAGTATTTTCCATTGGTCATTTCAGAGATTTGCTTTAGCAGAGGCTCGTCAATGCGTACTTCCATTTGCTGATATTGCGTGCCGAACGGGGTTTCAATCGGGTAGGGGGCAGTACCAATTGTACCAACTCCGATTGTGTAAACTCTTAAGCCGTAAACCTTGGCAATTTCAGCTGCCGAAACAGGGTCGATAAACCCACGGTTGTTTTCACCATCGGTAAGTAAAATGATTACTTTGCTGATGGCCTGGCTTTCCTTTAACCGGCTTACAGCTGTTGCCAGTCCGTCGCCTATAGCAGTTCCATCTTCAATCATTCCGCTTTTTATTTCATCCAGCAGATTTATCAGCACAGGATGGTCAGTTGTTAGCGGACATTGGGTGAAACTTTCGCCACTGAATACCACAAGGCCAATGCGATCGCTCGGGCGGCCTTTAATAAAATCTTCGGCTACATCGCGGGCAGCAGCCAGGCGATTGGGTTTAAAGTCTTCGGCAAGCATACTTCCTGAAATATCCATGGCCATTACGATGTCAATCCCTTCAACACTTACACTTTGTCTCGATAATGTTGACTGTGGCCTTGCCAATGCAAAAATGAGCATTGCAAAAGCCAGAATTTTAAAAACAAAAAGCGCGTGTTGCAGGTATTGCTTGATGGTTTTTGATTTTTGCGAAAATGCTGCAAAATCTGATATCTGAAGCCGGGCTCGGGTAGATGAATCCTTTAACCAATACCACGCTATAGCAGCTGGTATAAGCAGCAACAGATAAAATGCTTCAGGATTGGCAAATTTCAAATGTTCAAACATGATCTTTTATTCCTTTATCTGTGTTCCGGTTTCGGTGTTGCTCCCGGTTAAATGGTTCTTTTCTTTTGTCGTTGCCGTTGCCGGTGCTGTATTGATAATTACAGAGCGTGCATAGGTAAGACTAAGTTCATTTTCAGCAGCATTGGGTTGTGCTTTGGCAAATTTGGCCATGTCTGACAGTGATAGAATTTTTCTAAGATCCCCAATCATAGCAGCATCATTTAGTAAATCCTTCATTGCATTCATGATTTCATCGCTGGTCATTTCTGCCGCAAGTACCCCGAATCTGGCTTCAAAATATGCACGTAAAATGTCAGTTAATCTGGTATAGTATTCCTTAACCTGCCCTTTTTGCCATACCTGCTCCTGTTTTAGCAACTCAAGCTCTTCAATGGCTATGATGTGTGGCGGTTTTTGCGGTTTAGCCGGAAGTTTGATAAATGGTTTGTTTTGTTTTCGTTTTCGCAAATAAAACCAGATAAGAAATCCAGTGAGACCCGCTGCAAGCAGCATTAAGAGCCACGGAAGGAAATCCCGAAAGGTGTAAGGGGCCTTTATCAGTGGTTTGATGTCTTTGATGTCGCCTTTTAAATCAACCTGAACATTCAGCACTTCAAGCAAAACCGGTTGGCTTGTTAATATTTGCGGGCTTTGGCTGCCGGGTTGGGTAACTTTAAAGGTAAGTGGCGGAATTACCAGAAATCCGGTGTCAAATGAGGTTATACTTATCAATTGACGAACCAGCAATTTGTCAATACCTTCGCGGGTAATAGTGTCTGGTTTGCTTTTTGAAATAATCTCAATCGATTTGGAAAGTGTATCGGTAAGTACCGGCCATTCAAGTTTGCTTCCGGGCAAAATTTCCAGTTCAATGTTTGCGTTTATCTTATTGCCAATCAGAAAGCGCGTAGTGTCAGGCTTTACAACCTGCGAAAAAGCCAAAAGTGGACAAACAGAAATGATGAGTATCAGCAATCTGCCCAAATCCTTTTTCTTTAAATGATTGCCTGAAAATCGCCTCTTTTCCATCTTAATTAAATGCTTGGTTTTCATTATCGTCTGGCTTCTCTGGCTTTAAATAGCCCCAGAAGTGGTCTAACATAGTCTTCACCTGAGCTTATGCGTGCAAAATCAACTCCGCTTTTTCGGAAAGCCTGTTCAAGTAGATGCACTCTTTGTGTCGCATGCCTGGCATAATCCCTGCGTACATTTGCACTTGAAGTGTCAACCCACAAACTTTTGTCCAGCTCTTTATTATAAAGACGCACAAGACCCATGTCGGGAAGTGTAAGGTCGCGTTTGTCATAAATATGCAGGGCAACAAGGTCGTGCTTGCGTCCGGCAATTTTCAGGGCATCTTCGAACCCCTTGTCAATAAAGTCGGAGATAAGAAAGGCTGTGCATCGTTTTTTCATGGCATTGGTCAGAAAACGCAATGCTTCGGCAATATTTGTTTTCTGACTTTGCGGTTTGAAATCAATCAGTTCTCTGATAATGCGGAGTATATGGCTCAGCCCTTTTTGAGGTGGTATGAACTTTTCAATCCGGTCGCTGAAAAAAATAACGCCCACTTTATCATTGTTGTGAATGGCCGAAAAAGCAAGAACAGCTGCAATTTCAGTCATTAATTCCTCTTTCAGCCTTTTTTCAGTTCCAAACTCATTCGAACCGCTTACATCAATCAGAAGAGCTACTGTTAGTTCGCGTTCTTCGTCAAAGATTTTTATATACGGATGGTTGAAACGGGCGGTAACATTCCAATCGATGTTTCGGATGTCGTCGCCGTACTGATATTCACGTACTTCGCTGAAAGCCATACCGCGGCCCTTAAAAGCACTATGATACTGCCCGGAGAAGATGTGGTTTGACAATCCCCGGGTTTTGATTTCAATTTGTCGTACTTTTTTCAGAATATCGCTAGTTTCCATTACGCTTTTATCCTTTCCTGACGATGCTTGATTTGAGGCTGATTAAGGCACTTCAACTGTGTTCAGGATTTCGTTGATAATGTCATTGGTAGTAATGTTTTCGGCTTCGGCTTCGTAAGTAAGGCCAATTCGATGACGCATAACATCATGGGCAACTGCTCTTACATCTTCAGGAATTACATAACCACGTCGCTTGATAAATGCATAAGCTTTGGCTGCTAAAGCCAGATTTATACTGGCACGCGGAGATGCTCCGTAAGCAATCAGTCCTTCAAATTTTTTCAGCTTGTTTTCAGCCGGGAAACGGGATGCAAAAACAATGTCGGTAATGTAGTTTTCAATTTTTTCGTCCAGATAAACTTCTCTGGTGAGGTTTCTGGCCTTTAGTATTTGTTCGGGTGTAATAATAGGTTTTATCACCGGTTGAGCCTCGGCCATATTTTGCCTCATGATCAGCTTTTCTTCTTCGCGGGTTGGGTAACCTATTATAACCTTAAGCATAAACCTGTCAACCTGTGCTTCTGGCAGTGGGTAGGTGCCTTCCTGTTCAATAGGGTTTTGAGTGGCCAGCACCAAAAATGGTTCAGCAAGCGGATAGGTTTGTTCTCCAATAGTTACCTGTTTTTCCTGCATTGCTTCCAGCAAGGCACTCTGCACTTTGGCAGGTGAACGGTTAATTTCATCGGCAAGAATAAAGTTGGCGAAAATCGGACCTTTGCGCACAATAAATTCTTCTTTTTTCTGGCTGTAAATCATGGTTCCGATTAAGTCGGCCGGCAAAAGATCGGGGGTGAACTGTATACGGCTGAACCGGGCTTCAATTATCCCTGCCAGTGATTTAATGGCCAGTGTTTTTGCGAGTCCGGGAACACCTTCCAGAAGTATATGCCCGTTAGATAGCAGGCCAATCAGTAAGCGTTCAACCATATGTTTCTGGCCAACAATTACCTTATGCATTTCCATCTCAATCAGGTCAATAAAGGCGCTTTCCTTTTGAATCCTTTCGTTTAGTTCCTTGATATCAGTTTCAATCATGGCTTCATATTTTTCGACAAAAATACTCAGGACTCTGCTATTGCGCTATTGACGCGGTGTTAAAAATTGTTAATCACCTTTAAAAAGAAAAAGAGCAGTCTGCTTTTACCACATGACTGCTCTTAATGTTGATGAGAGTTGGGTTATAATTTCAGTTTCTTTTTAATCGTTTGTGGAATTGCATTGCGATTTACCATAATGGATATGGTATTTAACCTGAAATAAGATTCGGAAATATTCAGGTATCCTCCGTATTTGTTGCTACCTGAAGCCCATGAATTTTTGGTTTTATAGTAAATTGTTCCATTCTGATCTTTAACCATGCCGGTCATATGCATCAAATGGTCATCTGTTGCCTGGTAATTGTTAAATGCTTCCTGTCGCATTTCTGCTGTAATCTGTTTTTCTGTTCCCGGAGTTTTGAAATTATACAGTTCGGCATTTTTTTCACGTTCACTCAGTTTTTCCCACCGGGTGCGTTCGGTCCCATCCATGTTTTTTGTCTCTTTTTCAGGAACAATAGCCACTCCGTTGGTATGTGAAAAGCCTTTATCGCTGACATCGCCATCCCAGCAAACTGTATAACCTTTTTCAAAGGCATAGTTCATCACCTGAACCATTTCTTCCATCGGTATATTATAATATAAGTCATGCGACCAGTTGTCGGGAATCTCAAGGTCGAATTGCGAATAATAAGGATGATGCGTGTAGGAGGTAAGTTCAATATAGTCGCTGGCATTGAACCCCGTTTCTTTGGCAAACTGCTCAGGAGATACTTCTTTGTTTTTTATGCTGAATTTTTCGGGGGTTGGCGAAAGGTAAGCCGATAAAAGTGCCAGGTAGGCATCAGGCCATACCTGAGATAACTTGCCTCCTTCGTTTGCAATAACAGCGTCAAGATATGATTTCAGAACTTTGTCGAGTTCTGCATGATTGTGTTTGGCTTCTCCTTTTATTAGCCCGGTATAAGCTTGTTCAGGAGCAAATCCATAGGTTTTTATTACGTTTATAACGTCATGAGCCTGTCCGCCGGGGCCAAAATTCGCATTTCCATGAAGTCTGACATATTTTTCGGCTTTTTGACGATAAGCATAATTGACGAAAAACATTTCGGAGAGATCTAATGTGTCTTGTCCCATTTTTAATAACTCTGATTCCACAAATGAAGTGGTGGCAAAACTCCAGCAAGTGCCCGATCTGTATTGATCTTTAACAGGACTGGCTGCTATATCATAAATGGTTTCAAAAACGAAACCTTCATCTTTGGCTTTTATTGAGTCCTGAGCAGATAATGAAAATGCTGAATTCAGCAATAAAAGGCAAGCAATTATAAATTGATGTTTCATGGTTTAAGTGGTTAATGTTTTTATTGTGGACAGAACAGGTTGTTTTGTCAGATAACTGATGGCAAACCTATCAAAAAAACACCATAAATCTCTATATTTTGGTTGAAAAATAGGTGTGTTGCTTTTTTTTTGCTGAAAAGCTGAAAACAGATATAGATAATTGGTAAATTACCATACATTTGCCGATCAAAATAGCCCGCTGAAATAATTACACCAGATACCTGTACAACTGCGTTCAGGATGCGGTGAATTGTGGATTTGTTGTGCAATAAAAAAAGGAAAAACCTATTGCAGGTGTGTAAAAAAGACGTAAATTGCACCCCTGTTTTACTTGCTGAAACTCATTTTATCAATTAATAACAAGGATATGAAAAATAGAAATTTACTCATTGGCTTTCTGGCATTAATGTTTGGAGCAGGAGTATTTGTGTTGACAACTTCCGCCACTTTCCGGCAGGTTATCAATGCTCCGGCTACCGGCTTTTCGGTTGATGGATTGGCAGATGGCTGGGGATTGCTTTCTCAAATGCGTAACAATCAGACTACGGGTCAGGTAAATCCGGCTGATGTTTTGAAAGCAAGGCAACAGGTTGCAGCTTTAAAATCATCCAATGCCATTGGCTTGAATTGGATTTCAATGGGTCCTGATAATTTTGCTGGTCGTACCCGTGCTTTAATCCTTGACAATCAGGATGCTTCACGTAAAACAATTTTTACCGGCTCAGTTTCCGGTGGCTTGTGGAAATCAACCACACAGGGTTTAACATGGAATCAGATTAATACAGATAATGTGCTCATCAACGTAAGTTGCATGACACAGTCACCTGATGGAGATATTTATGTTGGAACCGGTGAATCATTCGCCAGCGAGCGTTTTAATTTATTCAGCGGATTTATCGGTCAGGGTATTTACAAATCAACTGATGGAAACAATTTTGTAAAACTGGCTTCCACAAATCCCGGCACTTTTAACAATACTCAGGCTGAATGGGCTTTTGTAAACAAAATTGCCGCAGGTACAGGCAATCATGTGTTTGCTGCTACCAATGGAGGTTTGAAATATTCTGGCGATGGTGGCCAAACATGGACAATGGCCAAAGCCGGTACTGAAGATTTGGCTGCTGCCAGCTCAGATGTTAAAATGGCTTCTGATGGTACAGTTGCTGCTTCTGTTGGTAACAAGCTTTATATTTCGTCAAACGGTGATGCAAGTAATTTCGTTCTTCGTTCAACAGGTGCTGGTGCCGATAGCCTGCCCGTAAATGGTTTGTCAAGAATTGAAGTTGCTTTTGCCCCTTCAGATCCTTCGACCATTTATGCCGTATTAATTGCTGATGGTTCTGAAAGTGCTTATTTGCTTGGACAGCTGCAGGGTATTTATGTTTCTAAAGACAAAGGTTTAACCTGGAGACTTGTGGGCCCTGGTGCTAGTACTGTATTTAATGTTTTTGGCAATGCTGCCAATACTGTTCACAGAGGAAATTATGCCGCAAGCGTAACCGTAAGTGAAACCAATCCCGACGAAGTTTATGTTGGAGGTGTTAATGTATGGGAAGGTAAAAAAATTCTTGAAACAGGGTTTTATCAATGGCAACTGAAATCATATGGTGATGCAGGTTCTTATATCCATGCCATAGTTTTTGACCCAACCAGACCCGGTACATGTTATTTTGCATCTGATTTTGGTGTTGGTGCAACCGAAAGCAATTTCTCAGATTTTAAAAACCTGAATCGCAATTATCGTACAGCTATGTTCTACACCGTAGCATTCGACGATAAAGGCCGTACATTAGGCGGCGCACAGGGTGGTGGCGTTGTTTTCCTTGATAAAGAAGGAAATACACCTGAAACCGGTAACCAGATTCTTGGTACTTTTGTTGGTGGTTCTGTTGAAATGTCAATGGTAAACCCAACTTCTGTATTTTATTCAGGCACTGGTGGATACATGGTTCGTTCACAGGATTTGGGCGTTTCAGAAGCCAATGCTTTTGTACCTGATGCTATCGCAAATGCCAATGCCGGTGTATTTATTACTCCATTCCGTTTGTGGGAGAGTTTTAACAATAGCAATTCACGTGATAGTGTGACTTTTGTTGCCAAACAAAATTATTCAGCAGGTGATGTAGTGATGGTAAAAAGCAAGAATGCTTTCAGTAGCTCGCAAAAATTCCCATTCAACTATACTCTTACTTCAAATCTTGCCAATGGCGATTCAATCAGGGTTAAGGATGTCATCTCTACTCGATTCTTCCTGGGCGTAACAAACGCTGTTTATATGACCAAAGAAGTGCTTGATTTTGCGATTGAGCCCAAGTTCTTCAAAATCGCTACAATTACCGGTATTCCTACCGCTATGGCTTATTCATCAGATGCTAATTACCTGTTTGTTGGTACCAGCGATGGAAAGCTTATCAGAATTGCCAATATTGCACTTGCTTATGACTCTATCAGAGCCGATGTGACCAGTGCAAGTTGTATCATTTCCAACTCTGTTGTGAAAGATTTTGGAAACCGTTATGTAACTTCTGTTGCAGTTGACCCCAATAATGATAGTCAGGTAATTGTTACTTTAGGCAATTATGGTAACAACGAGTATATCTATCGTTCTACCAATGCACTTGCTGAAACGCCTGATTTCAATTCAATTCAGGGCAACCTGCCTGCAATGCCGGTTTATAGTGTGCTGATTGAGATGAATAACTCTAATCGCGTAATTATAGGAACTGACAATGGCGTGTTTACAACTGAGTCGCTTGGCGGAAGTGTAAACTGGACACCTGAAAATGAAGGCGTAGGCGCCTTACCAGTAATGATGATTCGTCAGCAAACAGTTAGTCGTCCATGGATTGACGGTATCACAGGTGTAAATAACTATGGAGCCATCTATATGGCCACTCATGGAAAAGGAATTTATGAAAACAGGCTTTTTGTTGGAATTGACGGCCCTGAGAACCCTGCTGTGAATAAGGTTAATAGTCTGCGTGTTTATCCTAACCCAGTAAGTTCTGTTGTTAATTTTAATATGGATTTGGCAGGTTTAACCCCGGTTACCGTTAAAGTTTATAACCTTAAGGGCATTGAAGTTAAATCAGTTGAATTCGGTACTTTAAGCCGCGGTGAACATCAGTTGGCTGTTTCAGCTGAAGGACTTTCAAGAGGAACTTACCTGCTTCAGGTAATCGCCGGAAATGATGTTAAAACAGCTAAGTTTGTTGTTGTAAAATAATTGGAGCATGGGGCCGGTTAAACTGCCGGCCCTTGTTTAAACAGAAATTAATAAATCAGAATTATGAAAAAAATATACCTCTCGGTTCTTGCTTCTCTGGCGTTTCTGATTACCATGGCTTCGCCTGATATCTATACACCGGAGCTGGTAGCTCCCAACGATAATGCTACAGGTGCAGCCCCCAATGTTGAGCTTGACTGGAATGCAGTTACCGGACAACTTGGCCTGTATTATGAAGTACAACTCAGTACCTCTGCAGGTTTTGAAACCCCTGTTGTATTTACAACCGAATTATCAAGTTTCCGCACTTCTAATCTGTTGTTCGGTCAACAATATTATTGGAGGGTAAGAGCCATTGATAATCAGGGAACATCTGACTGGTCAGTTTCAAGAAATTTCACAGTTATTGTTAAGCCGGTTATCAGAAGACCAAATGATAACTCAAGCGGCGCAATGCCCAATGTACAGGTTATTTGGGAAGCCATTGCCGGTATAGGTTTGTTTGATGTACAGTTTGATACTGCCAGTACTTTTAATAGTCCTGCTTTCCGTGCTATTGCTGTTGCCGGAACCCTTACCCAAACCAATGCTTCAAATTTACTCTTTGCACAGAAATATTTTTTGAGAGTCAGAGCCCGCCATGCTGCAGATACCAGTGAATGGTCTGTCACCAGAAGCTTTAATGTTGTTGATGCTTTTGCTCTTAAAAAACCAAACGATAATTCAGTAGACCTTTCACCTGACGTACAACTGGAGTGGAACAAGATTGACGGTATTGAAAAGTATAATATTTACATGTCAACCGAGTCTGATTTTACTCATTTTGATACTTATGTAGCTGCTAAGAATCTGTTGAAAACCATTCCAGATACTTTAAAGTTTGGTACTCATTACTACTGGAAAATGGATGCTATTCATGCTTTAGATACCTTGACATCCAATCAGTTCAGCTTTACCGTTATAGATAAGGTTGCACTGGGAACTCCTGAAAATAATGCCACCAATGTAGAGTTAGGCACTTTGCTCAAGTGGAATAAAATTAGCGGTGTGTTAAATTATAAATTGCAGCTTGCTTCAAATGCGGCCATGAACAACGCCTTGAATTATACAATTGAAGCTACAACCACAGCTGGTCTTGAGCAATTTAAAGTTCCTGCCAATTTACTTGACAGTGCTGCTACTTATTATTGGAGAGTTCAGGCTTTGAGTAGTAAAGATACCAGTGATTGGAGTGAAACCTGGAATTTCAGATGCGTAGCTTTAGGTATTGATAATCCTTCACAGTTAGCCGGAATCAGAATTTATCCTGTTCCTGCTGCTTCAAGCGTGAATGTACAGCTTAAAAGTAATTATACCGGCAAGGCTGTTGTTGCTCTTTTTGACCTGCTGGGTAAAGGCAGAATTGAACGTGAAGTGAATATCACCAACGGCTTGATTAAAGACTTTCAACTTGGTGAACTTCCCAATGGAGTATATATGCTTCGCACCGAAACTAACGGACGTATTACAACTGCAAAACTGATTGTAAAGAAGTAATTGTCTGAAACATAAGTTAAAAAAACGTCTCTGCTCCCAAATGGCAGAGACGTTTTTTTTATGTAAAGTTTTGATTAGGCAATAACCATGCTTAAGTTAATTTCTTGAGGGAGTGAAGGAAGGGAATTTTGAATATTTCCTGTGCTTTCCGTTTCATTGAATAGAATGAAAGCCAGCATCCCGGTCTGCTGGCCATTACCAGTGAAGTCCTTTTGCCTATTCATAATCGAAGATATTGAATATTAGCCCAGGGCTTTAAAGTAATGGCTGTTTTTTAATTCGGGATGGGTGCAGGTTGTAAAAGAAGGCTCCGTAATTTAATTGTATCTTTTGCCTAAGCCAAAGCTAACATATAAGGTAAGAAAAAACTGATCAGGTTTCTTAAACGCCATTATTGGCACAGGTTTGGCATAAACATCAAGTGCAGCACCTACTTCAATTATTTTTGGGCGTTGATTAATTGTGCCAAATTCGATACTAAGTCCTGCTTTGGCGTACGCACCCGGGTAAGGTTTAAGCTGATTAAAGCCCTTTGTGAAAGAAGCTCTCCCGAAAATATTGTCAGGGAAATGATTGTCCGGATTATACTTTTCAGTTACAGTAATGTATCTGAATGAAGATCCGTCGGTGGTTATAATATACAGGTAAACTGGTTTGGTAAAGGCAACGGACAATCCTCCTGAGTAAAAAAGGCGCAGTTCTACACCACCTGAATATGGTTTTCTGTTAAGCTGGTATTGCTGACCAACTCCTGCTCTTAAAATATACATGGCATTCAGCTTGCCATAAATGTAACTTTTTGTGTTTGTAAAAAACGGGTTGATGGATTTGATTTCTTTGGCATCCTTCATTTCAAGCAGATTGGCTTCAAACATAAATTTATTGAAGACACTCCTGTTTTGTCCAATCCTGAACTCCAAACCCCAGCCATTAGAATGAATAATGGCACTGCCACTCAATTCCTTTCTGAAGAGTACATTGTCAGCAATACTGTCAAAAGCAATATCATCCTGAGCTTTTAACAAGGACGGTATCAAGCTTAATACAACGATAGAAACAGATAGCAATTTTTTCATCCTACATGAAAAGAATATGTGTGAAGCAAAATTACACAAACAATATGCCGGAATCAACAAAAAAAGCCCATGAATGCTCATAGGCGGAATTTAATCAATGGAGTTGAAATTAGCGGTTGCGTTCTACTTTGTAACGGTTTGATTCTCCGTAAGCAGCGCATTTCTGGCTCGACTGGCATGATGACATAATTATACCCAATGTAAAAACCGCCAACATGATTACAACAAATTTTTTCATAATTTTACTCTTTGATAGGATTATATTTTGAAAAATCTATGCCTGACAAAGTTACTAACTAATTATCAGCAATTATATTGTTTATTCACGAAAACTTTAAAAGTAATACAGGATGGAGCAGATTAATCCTCAGATTGAAGAAAGTTGGAAAAAAATATTGAGTAGCGAATTTGCAAAACCATATTTTGCTGAACTCAAATCATTCCTTTCGCAAGAAAAGAAGCAATATCATATTTATCCCCCGGGGAATAAAATTTTTGAAGCTTTCAACAGAACTCCATTTGATAAAGTAAAGGTGGTTTTATTAGGGCAGGATCCATATCATGGGCCCGGGCAGGCGCATGGGCTTTGTTTTTCGGTTCCCTCAGGTGTTGCATTCCCACCTTCATTAAGGAATATTTTCAAAGCACTCCAAAGTGATTTGGGCGTTTCTATTCCAAATAGCGGTGATTTGTCGAAATGGGCCGATCAAGGTGTTTTGATGATGAATGCCATACTGACAGTAAGAGCCCATTCGGCAGGCTCTCACCAGGGCAAGGGTTGGGAACAATTTACAGATTCGGTAATCAGCTTGATTTCTTCACAAAAAACGGGCGTGGTTTTTATTTTGTGGGGAAAATATGCACAAAATAAAAAAGTGCTCATCGATACTCAAAAACACTTCATTCTTGAAGCTCCTCATCCTTCACCTCTAAGCGCTCACAAAGGGTTCTTCGAATGCGCGCATTTTTCCGGTACCAATCTGTTGCTCGAAAATTCCGGAGCTACGCCTATTGACTGGCAACTCTGACACATCTGGCTGAATTACAGTGTGTAAATATTTTGTTACATATTAGATGTAAATATGTAAATTTGTGCGTTATTTGGAAACAGTTCCATTATTAACCAAACAATCAAACTATGCGAAAAATTTCCTTGCTTGTAGCATTTTGTGCCGCTTTAATAAGTGGTGCACATGCCGGAGGTTACCAGGTTGGACTTCACGGACAGAAACAGATAGGAATGGGCCTTGTTGGAACATCCCTTAGTTTTGACGCCAGTTCGATGTTTTATAATCCCGGAGGGCTCTCTTTTATGAATACGAAGTACAGTTTTTCGGCAGGTGTCAGTCCTATCCGATCTTTTACTGTTTTTCAGAAAAATGCACCTTCTGACTACACTGCAACTACTGACAACCCGTTAGGAACGCCATTTTATTTTTATGGAGGAGTTAAAATTACGGATAAGTTCAGCGCTGGTTTGGCTGTTAATACCCCTTACGGCAACAGTCTTTCATGGGGAAAGGAATGGGACGGTCGTTTCCTGATTCAGGATTTGTCATTAAAGGCTATTTTTTTTCAACCAACGATTTCGTATAAGTTGAATGACTGGCTGAGTTTAGGAGCTGGATTTATTTATGCTACTGGCGATTTTGAGCTGGCAAAGGCTCTTCCTGTGTATGATGCAGGTGGGGAGGGAAGTGTTAAACTGACTGGTTCTACTGCAGAAATGGGCTTCAATTTAGGTGCTATGATAAAACCTGATGATAAACTAAGTATTGGAGTCGATTTCAGATCACGGATTAATATGGAGGTTGATGGTGCTGATGCCACTTTTAATACACCTGCTTCGTTGGCTGCCAATTTCCCGGCTAAAAACAAGTTCTCTACATCATTGCCTTTGCCGGCTAATCTTGATTTGGGCGCTTCATACCAGGTTAATGATCAACTTATGCTGGCATTAAGCCTGAATTATGTTTTCTGGAATGTTTATGATTCATTAATTTTTGATTTTGAAACCAATACGCCTGCTTTGCCTGATTCTAAAAATCCCAGGCTTTATTCTAATAAACTGATAGTCAGGCTGGGCGGTGAATATAAAATCAATGAAAAAGTCACCGTAAGAGCTGGCGGATATTACGATCCTTCACCGGTAAACGAAGATTATTTTTCACCTGAAACCCCCAGCCTTAATAATTTAGGATTAACGGCCGGTCTCTCCTTTATGCCTGTTGAGAAATTATCGGTAGACCTTTCATTTCTTTATATAATGGGAATGGAAGCTAAGAAGAATTATACTCCCGACAACTTTGGAGGTACATTCAAATCAAGGGTTTACATACCCGGAATTGGTTTTACTTATAGTTTCTAATCGTAAAAGAACTCAACCATGAAATATAGATATATTACATTTCTCTTTCTGCTGGTAACCGCGGTTTCATGCGAACCAAAAATTGATGATTTTTCTCCATCGGCGGGTTCCGCTGATTTTACCAGATATGTGGCCCTTGGAAATTCGCTAACTGCCGGATATTCAAATGGAGCGCTGTATACCTCCGGACAAAGTTATTCTTATGCCAACCTGATTGCTCAGCAAATGAAACTTGCAGGCGGTGGTGAGTTTGTGCAGCCCGTTGTTACCAATGAAGATGGATTACTTCCCGGCAAGATGACTTTAGGCGTTTCAACCAATTGTTTGGGTGTT
Source organism: Lentimicrobiaceae bacterium (assembly GCA_020636745.1). NCBI lineage: Bacteria > Pseudomonadati > Bacteroidota > Bacteroidia > Bacteroidales > Lentimicrobiaceae > Lentimicrobiaceae bacterium. The sequence continues at coordinate 215,891 of JACJXH010000006.1, forward strand.
AGTTCATTAGGGCCGGTTTCTGCTGGTGGAACTCCTACAGGAATTCCGGCAGCTCTTGCACCTGTGGGCTATTCTGTTCATAATTTTGGCGTTCCGGGGGCAAAATCATATCATCTGGTGGCACCTGGTTATGGAAATCCTGCCGGCTTGGCTACTTTACCTCCAACGGCCAATCCTTATTTTGTCCGTTTTGCTTCTTCACCTGAAACTTCTGTTCTGGCTGATGCTTTAGCTGTTGACCCGACTTTCTTTTCATTGTGGATAGGCAATAACGATGTTTTGGGTTATTCAACTTCAGGAGGCATGGGAGATGTTATTACTTCCCAGGATTTGTTTACCGGAGCCCTAAATGGTCTTATTACCGGATTAACAGCCAACGGCGCCAAAGGGGTTGTGGCCAATATTCCAGAAATTACCAGTGCGCCTTTTTTTACAACAGTACCGTATAACGGACTCGTTTTAACTGATCAGGCACAGGTTGATGCACTCAATATGGCTTATAGTGCGTTGGGTATCAGTTTTCAATTAGGTCAGAATGCATTTATCATTGCTGATCCATCGGCTCCTGCACATCTGCGCCAGATTAAATCAACCGAATATGTTTTACTTACTGTACCTCAGGATTCTATCCGCTGTGCGGGATGGGGAAGTATAAAGCCGATACCCGGTCAATATACCTTGGATGAACTGGAGGTGAGCGCTATTCAAACAGCAACAAATGCTTTCAATCAAACACTTAAAACTTTGGCTGAATCTAAAAATCTGGCTTTTGTTGATGTAAATGCCTTCCTCAGGAATGCAAAGACAGGTTTGGTTTATGATGGTATCAGATTCTCATTAACTTATGTTACCGGGGGCGTTTTTTCGCTTGATGGAATTCACCTTACGCCACGTGGGAATGCTATTGTGGCTAATTATTTTATTGATGTTATCAATGCAAAGTATAACTCAGCCATTCCGCATGTAAATATTGGTGATTATCCGGGACTTGTTTTTCCTTAACCATTTTATTGTTGATACAGAAAGCGGGAAGTCTTTGCTGATTTCCCGCTTTTTAATGTTGACTTAACAAATTTTAACACAAAACAACGGCATTTGAAATTGTTTACATCTGCTGCTCATTTAAAGCTATGGTTGAAATAGCTATTTTTGTAATTCTATTTTCTTAAATCAACAGCAATCTTTCAATACGCATTTAATGATTGTCAGTAAACGACTCCGCTATACTATTTTCTTTTCACTTTTGCTAACCTTTGCAACTGGTAAAAGCGCTTTTAGTCAGATATTTGCCATCGATACAACTTCTTTTTTTTATACCGAGGATACCTTGGTAATGGGGCCGCATGATTTTGATTATGATCAGACCTTTGAAGACGAAGCTCCTGAAACCAATTTCATTCCAGCTGACATGATATTTGTTCCATCCGATGTTGTGTATAATAACCGCTGGGACACGCTTTATATCAGAACCGGGAAAGTTGACTTGTCTGAAATGAAGGACTCGGTTGTGCTCGTTCTGAATAATCCGCAGCAAGGCCAATTTTGTTTTCCGTTCAAAGGTAAATTACTTTCACCTTACGGTATGCGAGGCAGGCGTTTTCATGCCGGCATGGATATTAAACTTGAATTGGGAGATACTGTGAAAAGTGCTTTTGATGGAAAAGTGCGGATTGCAAGAGTGATGAGTGGTTATGGCAAGCTTTTAGTAATCAGACATACCAATGGGCTTGAAACTGTTTACGGCCATTTGTCGAAAATATTGGTTAAGAATAATCAGGAGGTCAGGGCAGGTGAACCCATCGGACTTGGAGGCAGAACAGGGCGTGCTACTACAACTCACCTGCATTTTGAAACAAGGTTCTTGGGTGAGCATTTTAATCCTGCCCGCATTATCGATTTTGACAATTATACACTTAAGCAGGATAAGCTGATTGTTGACAAGTACTTTTTTAGTAAAAAGAAAACTGCTGATAAGTCTGTTAATTCTCAGGGGGCAGTTACAGAAGATAACTCGTCAACAAAAAAATATCATACCATTAAAACCGGCGACACATTGTATGCGCTTGCCCTGCGTTATAAAACAACCGTTTCAAAAATTACCCGTCTGAATGGCATTTCTGAGCGTAAGACTTTAAAAGTGGGTAGTCGTTTACGGGTGAAGTAATTTCGAATGCTCATCTTAAAATGATCTACCCGTAAACCCCTGTATTGTCCTGCCTTTATTATTGTCTTTTGCTCATTCTCTGTTTGCATTTTTAGTTAATTTTACTCTCTGATTCGGCATTTGTCTGTATTTTAAGTTTTCATCCTGTTTTGTGTCTGTCATGAATAGAAATTCAGTCGTGTATTTATCCGTTGTTTGTTGCATGCTGGCGTTGTCCTTCTACTCCTGCAAAGGCCCGGGAAAGTTAGCATACCGCAATCTGGCTGATATTTATAAGCAAGAGGCTCAGCTGAAAGGACTTGAATTTTCGGTTTTTAATCTGAATGATTCAGTTTCAAATTTATATATTCGTTTTCCGCTCTCTTCGTTGAAACGGATGCCGGATTTGAATAAAGAAAATTTGACTGGGGCCGTTCACTTTAAATTGACTTACCAACTTTTTGATGGATATGAGCAGGGGGTTATGGTTGACTCTGCTTCTTTTTCAGGACTTGACTCTTTATTGGTTTTGCCTGTTTTCTTCGATTCTATTGCTTTGAATGCCAGGCAGGGAAAAGATTATATTCTGGATCTTCAAATTACTGACCTGAACGCAAAAAGAGATTTTCATCAGTTAGTCACCCTTCCAAAAGCTAAAATGGGAACAGCCGCCGACATCTTAATCTGTGATGTCAATGGTCTGCCATTGATGCGCAATTTTATCAACAGGGCTGATTTAATCCGTTTGAGATACCGCGATGGGTTTACGCACCATTTTCAGCTTCTGCGGGTGATATCCGATGAATTAAAAGCTGCATCACCACCTTTTGCATTTGGATTGGCCGACAATAAAATGGCTATCGATTCTGTGAAAATAAATATAAACAATAATAACCGGAGTTATACAGATGTCTTGACATTTCAGCAGCAAGGTATCTATTTAGATTCTGAAAATCAGGTTCAGGGCATTAAGCTATACAGCTTTTATGACGGATTTCCTAAAATCAGTAAAGAAAGCGTAATGGTTGAATCGCTGCGCTATATAGCCTCTGATGCAGAGTTTAGAAATATGCAAAAATTAAATCCCCGTGTTGCCATTGATGAATTCTGGCGTAGTGTAACTGGAGACTCCGAGCGCTCAGTAGTACAGTTAAAGCGCTATTACGGCAGGGTAGAGGAGGCTAACAGAGCCTTTACAATTTCACGCGAAGGTTGGAAATCGGACCGGGGGATGATTTATATTGTTTTTGGCTCGCCTTATGTTGTATATAGAAATTCTGAAGTGGAGGAATGGACTTATGGAGAGCCGGGAAATGCTTCTTCAGTGAGGTTTGTTTTTAAGTTACAAAACAGCAGCAATGGTATACAGGATTATTTTCTTTTAAGATCCGAAGATTTTCGTATGCCCTGGCATCTGGCAGTTTCAAACTGGAGACGTTAGGCCTGTTTTGTTTAAGCTCTCATCTGAACATGATTTATACGTAATTTTGCTTCAACTACTTATCAAACTGTTATATGGTTGCAATCGAATCAATTCTTCAAAAAGATACTTTCACCCATCAGGATATTGTTCAGCTTCTTCAATCTGATGCCGAAGGGCGCAATAAGCTTTTTGCACGTTCTGCTGCTGTTAAGGAACAATACGTTGGAAATATAGTGTATTTCAGGGGGCTGATTGAATTTTCCAATATTTGCGGGAAAAACTGTTTGTATTGTGGAATCCGGAAAGGGAATAAAAATGCTCACCGGTATAATCTTACTGATGATGAAATCCTGAATGCAGCAAAATTTGCTTTTGAAAGTAACTACGGCTCTATTGTGTTGCAGGGTGGCGAACTTGAGAGTGAAGCATTTACATCACGAATGGAGCGGTTGCTGAAAAATATCAAACAACTTTCGGGCGGAAAGCTTGGAATCACACTTTCAGTTGGTGAACAATCACCTGATGTTTATAAGCGGTGGTTTGATGCTGGAGCGCATCGTTATCTTCTTCGTATTGAATCATCTGACAGGGAATTGTACTATAAAATTCATCCACAGGATAAAACCCACAATTTTGAGCGCAGGTTGCAGGCGCTTTACGATTTAAGAAGTGCGGGGTATCAGGTTGGCACTGGTGTGATGATTGGCCTCCCATTTCAGACATCGGATCATTTGGCTAAAGACCTTTTATTTATGAAGGAACTTGATATCGACATGTGTGGGATGGGCCCTTACATTGAACATGCCGATACTCCTTTATGGGAGTTTCGTCATCAGCTTTTACCACTTGATGAGCGATTTAATCTGGCGCTTAAAATGATTGCCATTTTGCGCTTGATGATGAAAAATATCAATATCGCTTCTGCTACTGCCCTTCAGGCTATTGATCCCATAGGCAGAGAAAAAGCACTGAAAATTGGAGCTAATATTATTATGCCTAATATTACACCGGGCGTTTATCGAAACGATTATAAACTCTATGAAAATAAGCCCTGTACTGATGAAGAAGCTTCTGATTGCAAGAACTGTCTTGAAGCCAGAATTCATATGTCGGGCAATAAAATTGGCTTTGACGAATGGGGCGATTCCCTGCATTTTAAAGAAAGAAATTGATTCGGTATCCGGCAAAAACAGGGCTTTTGTTTAATGTATTCACTGTCAAACATATGACGGGTTAACATTGTGTTTTTTTAAGAAAGGATGTTAAATGATGGGGTGATTGTTTAGCTGAAGCGGATTAATAAATTATTTTTGTGTTCTAAAAACATCGCATGAAGCAATACCACGACCTTTTAAAGCATGTGCTGGAAAACGGAGTCAGAAAAGACGATCGCACTGGCACAGGTACAATCAGTGTATTTGGGTATCAGATGAGATTTAACCTTGAAGAAGGTTTTCCTGTATTGACTACCAAAAAGTTGCATCTTCGGTCCATTATTTATGAGTTGCTTTGGTTTTTGAAGGGAGAAACCAATATTCAATATCTCCATGATAACAAAGTGAGCATTTGGGATGAATGGGCCGATGCTGAAGGAAATCTCGGGCCTGTTTACGGGCATCAATGGCGTTCATGGGGAGCTGCCGATGGCCGGACGATTGATCAGATAAGTCAGGTAGTTAGCATGATTAAAACCAACCCTGACTCACGCCGGCTGTTGGTAAGCGCGTGGAACCCCGGCGATGTCGATAAAATGGCCCTTCCTCCTTGCCATGTGTTGTTCCAGTTTTACGTGGCCAATGGCAGACTCTCCTGTCAGTTATATCAACGGAGTGCTGACATTTTTCTGGGAGTTCCCTTCAATATAGCATCTTATGCTTTGCTTACCATGATGATGGCTCAGGTTACCGGTTTGAAGCCCGGCGAATTCATTCATACGTTTGGTGATGCTCATATTTACTTGAATCATCTTGAACAGGTAAATCTTCAGTTAAGCCGTGATTTTAAATCGTTGCCTGAAATGAAAATAAACCCTGAAGTGGACAATATCTTCAATTTTACATTTGAAGACTTTAAACTTGAAGGATATGAGCCTCACCCACACATAAAGGCACCGGTTGCTGTATAATTATTTTTAAACAGAGAAATAAACATGAAACCCATCTCAATTATAGTCGCGATTGCAAAAAACTATGCTATTGGAAAAGATAATCAGTTACTTTGGCATATTCCCCAGGATTTGAAAAGATTCAAAGCGTTGACAACAGGTCATACTATTGTAATGGGTAAACGTACATTTGAATCATTGCCTTTGCGCCCTTTGCCCAATCGCCGCAGCGTGGTTATTACTGATATTGCTGATGAGGTTATTGAAGGTTGCGAAATGGCATACTCGATTCAGGATGCCATTGATAAAATGGAAGAAAACCGTGAGAATTTTATTATTGGAGGGGGCATGGTTTACAAGCAATTTATGCCTTTAGCTCATAAGTTGTATCTCACTATTGTTCATCATGAGTTTGAAGCTGATACTTTTTATGATGAGATTGATTATTCGCAGTGGAATGAAGTTGAGCGTGAGGATATTTCGGCTAAAGATAGCCTTGGATTCGATTATTCATATGTAACCCTGGAGCGCAGACAATCTTAGCCCTTATTTTTTAAAATGGCCATATAGCCTGTTATAACTGACTTACTGTGCAAAGTACTCATGTTCAGTTGTATAGCTGAACTGTATTTGGGATTATCGAAAGCCTGATTGGTATTATGAAAACCCAATTTTAAAATGGTGGTCAAAATCAGGTCTTTTGTTTTTTCTTTTTAGCCGCAGGGAAAAGAACGTTATTAAGAATAAGTCTGTATCCCGGTGAGTTAGGATAGAGATTTAAGTCGGTCGGCGGGTCTCCGACAAGATGCTGATAGTCTTCAGGATCATGGCCACCATAGAATGTCCAGGTGCCTTTGCCATAATTTCCATGGATATACCTGACTTCACCAGCGGCTTTATTTTCGCCCATTATTAATACCTCAGGCTTTACATATTTTTTGTTAAAGGCAGTAGTTTGTCCCATAAAACCTTTAATTACCTGTTCGTGATTCTGCGTAAGCATGGCAGGAACCGGATCCCATTTTGCCGAAAAGTCAAATAATGTGAAAAAATCATTCGCCATGGTGATTTTTCGGGTAGTTGTAACATCAATATTTGAAACCTCATATTCATAAGGGTTTGTTACAACCGTAAAGTCGGTAAATGCAAAACAGTTGTTATAATTGAGGTGCTCATTGGCATGAGGGTCGGCTGCATCACCGTCAAACATAACATCGCATATATCAACAGATTCAGCCGCAAGGGCAATATCATAACTGTCAGGGGCTGAACACATGGCAAATAAATATCCACCGCCAGCGGTAAACTCTCTAATCTTTTGTGCTACAGCCAGTTTAAGTTGCGAAACTTTTGCAAATCCCAGTTTGCGGGCACTGTTTTCTGAAGAAGCTACATCATCTTTATACCATGGGGCGTTCCGGTAGGCAGCCCAGAATTTTCCGTATTGACCTGTAAAATCTTCATGGTGCAGGTGGAGCCAGTCATACAAAGGCAAGGCTCCTCCAATAACTTCCTCATCGTAAACAATATCATAAGGAATTTCAGCGTAAGTTAGGGCGAGTGTAACTGCATCGTCCCAGGGGAGTTTATTCTTAGGTGAGTACACGGCAATTTTCGGTGCTTTTTGCAGCCGCATTTCGTCCATATTTACCTGGGGGTCGCTGATTTCCTGTAAAATGGCATTAGCCTGTACATCAGCAATTACCTGAAATGAAACGCCTCTTACCACGCATTCACCTTCAAGCTGAGGGTGATGTTTAAACATAAAACTTCCACCCCGGTAATTAAGCAGCCAGCTAACCTCTACCTGTTGTTGTAATGTCCAGTAAGCTATGCCATAAGCTTTCAGGTGGTTCTTCTGGGCTTTATCCATAGGTATCAGGATATAAGCAGCCTGTAACCTGAAGGTCAATAAAAAGAGTGCGATGAAAATGATAGTTATTTTTTTCATACTACCGAAGGTATTCATCCATTAACGGTAAACCCGGTATTTTGTTATTCGGGTTTGATTGTTTTATATGATGGAGTATTGTTGAATGTTTTGTGTGAAATATTAAAATGGTGTTTCGTGGTCTTCTTCCATTTCATTCATTTTGGAAGGCCTGGTGTAAGAATTAAAGCCCTGCTCAAATCCGTTGCTTGGCATAAGCTGGCCTTCGCCTGAATATTCGTTAGGTTCCAAATCAGCAAATTTGGCATATTTGCTGATAAATCTCACTGCTACATCTTTCAGGGCTCCGTTACGGTGTTTGGCTATACTTAGTTCGGCATGGCCAACAAGACTGGCGCCGCTTTCGTCCTGGTTTTGGTTGTAATACTCGGGCCGGTATATAAAGAGCACCATGTCGGCATCCTGCTCAATCGCACCTGATTCCCTCAGGTCGGACAAGAGTGGCTTTTTATTGGGACGGGTTTCAACCGACCTGTTGAGCTGCGAAAGTGCAATTACCGGTATGTTAAGTTCTTTGGCCAAACTCTTCAAGGAGCGCGAAATTGTACTGATTTCCTGTTCGCGATTCCCGCTGCCTCTGTCAATCCCGGCTGACATTAATTGGATATAATCAATGATTACCATTTGAATGTCGTGCTGGGCTTTTAATCTTCTGCATTTGGCCCTGAGTTCAAATACGGAGAGTGAAGGTGTGTCATCAATATAAAGCGGAGCGTCTATCAGGCTGTTGAGTTTTGAATTTAATTGCTCCCATTCATAATTCTCAAGGTTTCCTTTTCGTAATTTATCTCCGGGTAGCTGGGCTTCAGCGGAAATAAGCCTGGTAACCAACTGAACAGATGACATTTCAAGTGAGAAAACAGCCACCGGTTTGTGAAAATCAACTGCCGCATTTCGGGCGATTGTGAGTACAAAGGCGGTTTTTCCCATACCTGGACGGGCTGCAATAATAATCAAATCAGAAGGTTGCCAACCTGCTGTAACCCTGTCGAGCTCTGTAAAACCAGATGCAACTCCGCTAAACTGCCCTGTTTGATTTCGGGCTGTTTCAATTTGCTTTACGGCATCGCGCACAAGGCTGTGCATATCCAGATAATTTCTGCGCATATTGTTTTCACCTACGCTGAAAAGCTGATTTTCGGCCTTGTCGAGTAAGGCAAACACATCTGTTGTGTCTTCGTAAGCATCGCGGATTATTTCTGATGAGATACGAATAAGCTCGCGCTGAATAAATTTCTGCAGGATAATGCGGGCATGAAACTCAGTGTTAGCTGATGAGGCTACCCTGTTGGTAAGTTGGGCAATATAAAAAGGCCCTCCGGCAATTTCAAGCTCGCCGGTGAATTTAAGTTCATTGGTTACTGTGAGAATATCAACCGGTTCAGTTTTGGCAAATAACCTGCTGATGGCTTGAAATATGATCTGATGCGATTCTTTGTAAAATGCATCAGGTCTGATTAAATCAATAATTGAAGCAAGAGCGTCTTTCTCGAGCATAATAGCACCAAGAACAGCCTCTTCAAGGTCAACTGCCTGTGGTGGAATCTTACCGTGCTCAAATACTTCACTCAGGGGTTGCAAGCGATTGCTCCTTTTTTTCTTGTTATCGTTGCTTGTAAATTTATTCTCTTCCATAGTTCAAAAATAGATAATCCACTGCTTGTTACAACATTTGCTCAGGGATTAAAGTTATGAACAATCTATCGTCTCCATATAATTGACTGGAAAAGAAAATATTAATTTGCGCTGCCCATTATCCGGCTTTTAGATTATTTTTATTTGCCATAGGACTTTTGGTTTTTTATAATTTTGATGGTTCATTAAATCTTGAAGCATGAAAAAAGTATTTGTCTTGTTTTTAATATTTATCTTCTCTGGTCTGTTGGGATCTGCATCATACAGCCAGGATAAAATTATGGTTTCAGGCCGGTTAACCGGAAAACAAATTGCCGGAGTGCAGCTTTTTATGGTAAACCCGCTTGAAGTTACTTCCCAAGTGCGTTCATTTGTGACTGATGAAAACGGGTATTTCAGTGTTGAGCTGCCTTCTGCTGATTTAGTGATTGAAAAGCTGTATGCTTCACCTGAAAACTATTTGATGATTCTTGCTTCAGCTGGGAATGAAATTAACCTCACACTGAATAGTGAAAAGCTGAACCAAATGCCCGAAATATCGGGTTCGGCCGATACCAGATTGCTCTATGAGATTGCCATGCACACTGCAAGGAATGAAAAATTACTCGACAGCCTTAACAGTGCATTTGCTGAAGCCCAGATGAAGGATGAAACGCGCTATCTGTTGCCGGAAATTGAAGATGCTTACGCACGGGTTGTTGAACAGCAGGTGCAACAATTAAAAAGCGATCTTTGGGCAAATGCTTCGTCTCCAGCCTCTTTGTTTTTTATTGACAAACTTGATGTGGTTGCTGATTTTGATGTTTACAAAAAAGTTTCCGACGAGCTCTTTAAACTTTATCCTGACTTTAAACTTATTTCTGATTTGAAAAAAAGAATGGATATTGAAAAACAACTCCGCCCCGGAATGAAAGCACCTGACATTTCATTGCCCGGCCCGGATGGCAAGATGATTTCCCTAGCTTCGTTGCAAGGCCATATTGTGTTGATTGATTTTTGGGCTTCATGGTGTGGCCCATGCCGGAAGGATAATCCTGAGGTTGTAAAACTTTACCAGCGTTTTCATGACAGGGGATTTGAAATTTTTGGGGTTTCCCTCGACAGGGATTCCTTGTCATGGACAAATGCAATTGCCAAGGATGGGCTTGTTTGGACACATGTTAGCGACTTGAAATACTGGCAAAGTGCCGGAGCGGCTGCATATGGCGTTAAATCAATCCCTCACACTGTGCTTCTTGATCGTGAAGGCAGAATTATTGCCCGAAAACTTCGCGGAAAAGCGCTTGAAAGCAAGCTGGAAGAAATTTTCGAAGCTGAATAGTTTATACTTTTCCTGCCGGCTTTAATTGCATGCATAGACTCATCAGGTGTTATTTATCTGTTTATTACCTAATTTATTTCTCATTGTCTGAAAAAGGTTGATGTTTCATAGTCAATGCCGTCTAAATGTGGCTTTTGACGAAAAACTATTTATTTGCTTTCTGGTATGGTTAAAAAAAAGAGACTCATCCAATGGATGGCCTCTTTTTATTGATTTTATAAATGATCCTGGCAGTTTATTGCGATAGAATCATTATTTTTTCTCAATTGAAATAAGCTCGACTTCGAAAATTAATGTGGCTCCTCCGGGTATAGGGCCGGCGCCTTTGTCTCCATATGCCAGCTGCGAAGGAATGTAAAATTCGTATTTTGCTCCGGGTTTCATTAGCTGAACGCCTTCTGTCCAGCCTGGAATAACACCATTTAACGGGAATTTTATAGTTTCACCGCGCTCAACAGATGAATCGAATACAGTGCCGTCGAGCAGCTTGCCAGTATAGTGTACTTCAACCACATCTTCAGCTGTGGGGTTTTCCCCTTCACCTTCCTTTATCACTTTATACTGAAGCCCGCTTGGCAATTCAATAACCCCTTCTTTTAGTTTGTTTTCAGCAAGAAAAGCAAGGCCTTCGGCTTTTACTTCTGCAGAAGCAGCAGCTGTTTTTTGCTGATTGCGTTGCATCATCTCCTGTTGAAACTGAACCATAATCTGTTCGGTTACTTCGGGGCTGAATACACTGTCAATGCTGTTCAGTCCGTCTTTCAATCCGGCAAGCATAACTTCAGGAGTTACGGCTATTTCATTGGTCCGCATATTGCTTCCGATATCTCTTCCAATAAGGTAGCTGATAGTATCCTGTTTGGTTTTTAAAATAAGAGCCTGGGTTTGTTCGCAGGGTTTAGCCTGATCGTTTTTCTGTTTTTTGCTTTTTTGAGCCTGAACATTAAATCCGGTAACAATAAAAGCAAAAGCTAAAAGTAAGGTGCTGATTTGGGTTTTCATCTAAGTTTTTTTTTATAACAGGCAAAAGTATAAATTCGACGCTGGAATCAAAACTCCGTGTCGGAGAATTAATAATATTTAACAAAAGAATTTCAGGCAATAATGATATTGTGGTCAGAAATTAAAGCCTGACCCTTGTACCTGAGAAAAAGCTGAATGATAGCGATTACATCTTTTTGACAATATTCAACTATTCTTTCAAGGTTGTTTTCTTTCCAGAAAACATGGCCGACCTGACTGCCGTCAATATCATCTTTGGGCGTGGGAATATCAAAAACAGCGGTAAGCAGAGCCAGTGAAGTGTAGTTTTTATAATCGCCGAATTTCCATAGTTCCATTGTGTCAAGATGCTGTACTTCCCATGGTTTACGTCCGGCAGTATCCAGAATAACCGGAATTTTAATACCATTGATAAGCATTCGCCGGGCAATATATGGAAAGTCGAACTCTTTGCCGTTGTGTGCGCAAAGCTGAAATTCGGGTTTGTAGTAACGGGCGTTTAGCAGTCCGGCAAATGCTGAAAGTAATTCTGCCTCATTTTCACTGAAAAATGATTTTATCCGTATTTGTTCCCCGTTAAGATAGCCAACCGATATGCAAATGATTTTTCCGAACTCAGCATAAATTCCTGCTTTTTCATAAACCTCAGCAGGTGTGTCGGTTTCTTTTTGCGCAATTTTGGCAGCTTTATGGTCCCACAGTTTTTTAAATCTGTCAGGCATTTCGTTATATTCAGGATATTGTGATACGGTTTCTATATCCAGAAATAATACATTCTCATTTTTTATCTGCTCCAGCATATATTGATATTTTTTTGATAAAGATATTCCAATCCTGCTGAATCTGCAATTTTTTCATCAGTTCAATTGTTTATTATCTGACATTTGTAACCTTCAAATTCGTTAAATAAGAACATTCATGCCACAAAAAGCTTTGTTTGTTGTCAGATTTTTGTCGCTGATTTTGGTGCCGCTTTTATTTGCACAATGTACCAGGGATGAAAGTTCTGCGGGCGTGTTGCAAGTTAGTATTTTGCAGCCTTCTGCAAATCAGCTTTATAATGAGGCTGATACGATACGTGTGAGTGCTGCAGTTTCGGGTAATCAAAGTATTGATTATGTGCGTATTGCTGTGGTTAATGATAAGTTTGTTTCTGTTTTGCCTGTTCAGAATTTACAAGCTACCGGAAGTTTTTTTGAATTTGAAACAGAGATGGTTGTCGATAATACCAGCCTGGAGAGTGGCCAGTATTATGTTCAGGTCAGGGCTTATGCCGGAACTGAAAGTTTCACAGCTTATGCCGGCATTTATATTTCTGTTGTTGAGAAAACCCTGGAGTCGGTGTTGGCTGTCTGCACTGAACCTGATGGAACGTATGCCGTTTATAATTGGCCTTTAGATGGTACAGCTGAGAAAAAAATCAGTCTTGCCGGCGATTATCTGGGCGCCTCTGTGCAAAGTGCTGCCAATGTATTTTACACTTGCGGAAATTTGACCGGTAATCTTCAGGCCTGGAGGCTTGCCGATAATGCCTCACTCTGGTTTGTTGCTCCTCCTTTCAGTCCTCCTTTTCCGCTTTTTACTGGATTTTATGCTGATGAGGAGGTGTTTGTTGCTTCGCCCGAAGCTTTTATTACCGGTTATAATACGGCTGGTCTTACTATTTTTAAAAGTCAGCTATACAATAATGGATACTTTACTGAAATGACCAGGGTGGATTCCAGATTTTTGGCCGTTTTTGAACCTTTTAATGGCTTGTTTAATACATTGATGGTGTTTAATTATCCCGGCGGAACGCTGTTTCAGCGCGTAGATTTTCAAGGTGATGTAGCCAGGATTTTGACCCAGACTGACGAAAAAGTGCTCATTTTTATCAATTACAGCAATAGCTCTGCCATTTTTGAGTACAATGTTGCCACCAATAGCCTTGTTAAACTAAAAGACCTTAATTTTGGCAAGATTTCAGCTGTTTCCATGTCAGGAACAGAAAATGCCTTTTTGGTTTTTCAGGATGGAGTTTATTGGTATCGACCCGGTAATAATAGTCTGGTGAAATATCTGTCATTTGAGGGCGAAATACATATTACCGACGACTTTCTTACCAATAGTCTTTATGTGGGAAAAGGGAACCAAATTGAAATTTACCGGCTTCCTTCTTCTGTTCCTTCGCAATCGTTCGAACTGCCTGGGAGTATAAGAGATTTGTTTTTGAAGTTTAACAAATAGAAATTGTTGTGCAGCAAATAAGACTTGAAGTTACCGAGGATGGTTCACACACGCTTTTTAGTCCTGAATCAGGCGAGCATTACCATTCAATTCATGGAGCGAAACAGGAGTCTGAACATGTATTTTTGCAAACCGGTTTTGAAATGGCAGCCCGTTTTAATCACCAAATCCGTTTGCTTGAAATAGGCTTTGGCACTGGTCTTAACTGCCTGCTTACGCTCAGGCGGGCATCAGAACTTAAACTTCCGGTTGAGTATCATGGTATAGAGCCATTTCCTGTTGCAATTGAGCTCTGCCAAAATCTTAATTATTGTGATAATCCTGAGTTCTCAATTTTTACTGCGCAATTTCATCACATGCATTCTGTTGCTGCTGGTTTGAAAGTGGCTCTTGGTCAGGATTTTTATTTGCTAAAGATAAATCATGAACTACAGCAAGCTGATTTAGCACCTGATTTTTATAATCTGGTTTATTTCGATGCCTTTTCTCCTGAGTCGGCGCCTGATTTATGGCAGCTTTCTGTTTTTGAAAAGGTTAGAAACAGTATGCAAACAGGTGGAGTACTGGTAACTTATTGTGCAAAAGGGGCTGTCAGACGGTTTATGCAGCAATCGGGTTTTCGGGTTGAACGATTGCCTGGCCCTCCAGGGAAACGTGAAATGCTCAGGGCAACGGCTATTTAGTTTTTGCAGATGGCAGAAAAGATGCGTTTGCTGCTGATCTTGATTGTAAGCAGTTGGTTTAACCGGCGAATTATCAACAGGCAGTTACCTGATGCTGAAAGAATGGTAGTTCATGACAGGTCCTTCGATGACTTTGATGTGACTTACTGCAGCTCTGGCCGGGCCTTGTTTGCACAACTCCTGAAATGTAATTAGCTGCTCATGCGCTCCCTCAGCTTCAATGAAAACAGAGCCGTCAGATTCATTTTTTACAAAACCATATATGCCGCAACTCCGGGCGGCTTTTTGAGTAAAATATCTGAATCCAACTCCTTGTACACGTCCGTACACCCTGATGGTGAGATTTTTTTTATTCATGGATGGTTTTATGCATTCAGGCGTTTGGTCATGAGCTTTTCTATAAACTGAAAGAGCAGGGCAGGGCTCATTGTACGCCAGTTAACAGTGCTCAACTGGCCTCCAGTTGCCAGGTAATAGTCTAGCCTGCCATGCTGAATTTCATCCAGTAAATGGTCTCTGAAGTTAACACAGGCTATCCACCCGTCTTCAATTTCGTCAAACCATTCCTGATAATATGAATCGTCATCAGCATGAAAATTAAGGACATTTTCACCAATCAGAATAAACTTGCTGATGCCTGCATCCATTAGTATTTCAGCAACATTTCGCTTGAGAAACATGATGTCATTGTACAGTAAATCATTCCATTCGCCCAGCAACTCAATGATACAATATCCTTGCCGGTAGTCTGCATAAAGGATTTTCAGGTATAGTGTGGCTGAACCAAACTCGTCCCATAACGGGTGAATGAAGTAATTATAAACGGAATGGATACACTCTGTTTCGCTGTATGATTTTTTATAAAAGGGTGATTTACTGTCGTTTTCGGCGGAATACAGATGTTGCCAGCCATAAAAAGGTTCAATGTTCTGCATAGCCTTGAGCGGGTGTTAATGTAATCCTGGGTATTTATTTTGTAATTTCCTGTATAGCCGGTGCTGTCATTGCCTGCATTAAACGGAAAAATCAAAGGAATTCTTCCTGGTTTTTTCATAAACCTTTTTACTGAATATGAAATACCGGGCAGGCTTGTGCGAAACGCCTTTTTCTTTTTCATTGATGGGCACTACGTAAGGCATATTGGAAACTTTCTTTCTGAAATTTCTCTTATCCAGGGTAGTACCCAAAATAACTTCGTACAGTTTTTGGAGCTGGCTGAGGGTGAATTTTGGAGGAAGGAGCTCGAATCCGATAGGGTTGGAGCGTAACTCAGAGCGCAGCATAATCAGTGCGTCCTGCAAAATTTCCATGTGGTCAAATGCAAGTTCAGTGATATCTGCAACCGGATACCAGCGGGTATTGGCATGCAGCCCGAATTTGTCAATCTTATCCTGGTCAATATTGATGAGAGAATAGTAGGCAACAGTTACCACAACCTCTTCCGGATGACCGATTGAGCGCAGCCACTCCATGTCCCTGGGCTGCCGGCACAATCTGTCAGGGGTTCCTATGGCTGCAAATTGTTTAAGATAGATGTTTTCAAGTCCAGTAAGTTCCTTTAGTACACGTGATGCAGCAGTGTCAAGGTCTTCATCTTTACGAACCAGATCCCCCGGTAGTTTCAGATCGTTATATTCCTTATTGTCCCAGCTGAAATTTCGCTCCAACAGCAAAACATTGAGTTTTCCGAAGTCGAAACCAAAAATTACACAGTCTACCGAAACATGAAAGTTCAGTGTGTTCAGATTATTATCCTTCATGTAACAGGATTATTATTTTTCTCAATTTTGTAATTTATCAGGGCAAGTATTTTTGCTGAAGCAAATATACAATAAAAAGTTTTTTATTGACTTAGTGTATTTCAAATGATAACTTTTAAGCCATAGTTTTGTTGATTATTTTTACTTTCTCATTTGTTTGGAGTTGAGTAAATGAATTTTTATTTCAATTGCATTAATTGTATATTATTGTAAATCAGACGTAAAGCTGTAGGTGTTTGAAAGTAAATATGGGGATAAATAAATGTGTAATTTCCTTGAAGCAGATAAGGCTGATTTTTAATTTATAGTGTATGGGGTACACTTAATAGGGCGTATATTTTATAAGTAAGATGTTAGGTGCATGGTGTTAGCAATTTAATTAATTCTTGAAAGCAGGTTACTTTTATGTTCAATTATCATTAATTTTGGAATCACTAATGATACTATGAAGGCTCCATTTTTAAGGCCAAATAACTTCTTTTATTTTTTTGTTATTTATTACCTTTTAAATTACTGATATTTCTTTTTAAACTTAAAAGCAAATAAGTAAACTATTAAATATTATTAAATTGGAAACAACCATTATCACTGACCGGCAATTAGTGGTCACTTTTTGCAGTGATACCATCCAATCAGAGAAGAAGTTAATAGCAGATCTTGAAGGCCGGCATTTAGGGGAACTTTTATCGAACGAAATTATTCATACCCTTGAGCAGCATGATGCATGGCAGGAAGGGAAAGCATTTGTATTTGAGCAGTCGGGCATAAGTTTAGCTAATGGAAATGCTTATGCCAGGATAGTAGCCTCCTGCAGGTACATTCAGCAGACTGCATGTTATTTTATATCTGTTACTGAAATTTCTGAAGGTAGTCAAGTAGAAGAAAATCAAACTCATAAGGCAAGTAATGCCTTCGAACTGATTGCACAAAGTGCTGTAAGTTTTAATGAGGCCGATGATGCTGACAAGATTTATGATTTATTGCTTTCGCTTATTGATCATATTTTCCCTGAATTTTTGGTGATGATTATCAGCAGGCATGAAAAATCTTCTTATAAAATCCGCAAGTGGAATAAGAAAATTGATTCATATCTGGGTTATCTGACTTCTGTTCTTGGCACAAGTCTTTCCATGATTGAAATTTCTGAAAAGCGTCTGTCAAAAGAAATTAAAGAATCGCTTAAATCAGAAAAACTGGTCAGGATTTCTTCATTTTACGAACTGGCCTCTTCAGTTATTGCCAAAGAACAATGTGTTGAGATTGAAAACGAACTGAAAATAGCTTCTTGTTATAAAATAGGCTTTACACGTTTTTCTACTTATTTCGGTGGTTTATTGATATTTGGTACATCCTGCAACGAATCTATTGATGAGGGAGTGATTGAAGTTTTGGTTCAACAGGCTTCTTCGGCCCTTTTAAGGTTAAATGTTCAGAATGAGTTAAATAGGACACTCTCAAAGTTTCAACAGGTTTTTAATGCAACGAATGAAGCTATTTTTATTGAAGAAATATCTACCGGTCGCATCCTTGATGCCAACCAGCTCACACTTGATTTATACGGATATTCAGATAAGGCACAGCTTCTTGAACAAACAGTTGGTGATTTGAGTGCCAATATTGATGCTTTTACACATGAAGAGGCCCTGGCTCGAATCAGGAAATTAATTTTGGAAGGTCCTCAGGCATTTGAATGGTTGGCTAAGCGTAAGGATGGTTCAGTATTCTGGGCATGGGTATCTCTGAAAAAATTTTCAATTGGTCAGGATCAATATCTATTGGCAGTTGTGCGCGATATCTCTGAAGTAAAGCAATTGAACGATACTCACTTAGAAAGGCAACAGATACTGAGTAAGCGCATTCATGAACTGACCAGGCCGGGAGATGAAACAGGTGATATTTCTTTTACTGATTTGTTTGATATTGCTGAGATACAGAAAATTCAGGATGCATTCAGCGATGCCACCGGGGTGGCTTCCGTAATCACTGATATTCATGGAGTTCCCATAACCCGTCCAAGCAATTTTTGTTATTTGTGCAGCAATATAATCAGAAAAACTGATTCTGGACAAGCTAATTGCCGGCTTTCAGATGCGATTATTGGTCAATACAATAATAAGGGACCCATTGTTCAACCTTGCATGAGTGGAGCATTATGGGATGCCGGTGCCAGTATAGCTGCCGGAGACAGGCATATTGCCAATTGGTTAATAGGGCAAGTGCTTGACGAGGATGCTGACCTGGAAAAACTTTCAGGATATGCTGACGAAATTGGAGTAGACAAGGATGTGTATATGCAGGCGCTCCGAAGAGTAAAGAGAATGCCTCGTGAACAATTTGAAAAAATCGCTGAAAGTCTGTTTCTAATTGCAAACCAATTATCTCAGAGAGCAATACACAATATTCAGCAAGCCAGAGCCCTGGCCGAACAACAAAGAATCGAAAAGGAGAATTCCGAAATACAACGCAAGCTACAAACGCTGCTTGGTAACCTGCCGGGAATGGCATACCGCTGCAAAAACGATCGTGACTGGACTATGGAATTTGTGAGTCAGGGTGCACTTGAGCTTACCGGATATTATCCCGACGAATTGATTCATAATAAAAGAATCTCTTATAATGATTTGATTGTTAAAGATGAGCAGGAAAGGTTATGGGTAAAGTGGCAAAAAATTTTGAATGATAGGCAGATTTTTACAGATGAATATCAAATTGTTACGGCTGATGGAACCTTCAAATGGGTTTGGGAGCAGGGGTGTGGTATTCATAATGAAAAAGGTGAGGTAATTGCCATTGAAGGCCTTATTTTAGATATTACATCTCGCCGGAATGCTGAATTGAAGCTGCGTGAAAGTGAAATGCGCTTCAGGAGGTTGTTTGAAGCTTCGGAGGATGCCAATCTTATTATTGAAAATGGACGCTTTATTGATTGTAACGATGCTGCGCTCAGAATGCTGAAAGCTAAAAGAGAGTTTGTTGTGTCTCAGGAGCCGTTCAGCTTGTCACCTGCATTACAGCCCGATGGCCGCGATTCGAAAAAGAAAGCGCAACAAATGATTGAAGTTGCGCTAAACCAGGGCCATCACCGGTTCGATTGGGTACATTGCAGACCTGATGGCGAAAACTTTTGGGTGGAAGTGGTGCTAACCTTGATTAACATTGAAAAACAGGAGATTTTATATACCACCTGGCGCGATATAACTGAACGTAAATCTGCCGAACAGGCCCTGCAAACAACTAACGAAAAGCTTAGCACGCTGAATGACGAATATATGTGGCTGAACGATCAGTTTGCGGTTCAGAATGATGAATTGCTCGAAGCAAAGGAGAGAGCTGAAGAGGCCGATCGGTTAAAATCAGCCTTTCTGGCCAATATGAGCCATGAAATCAGAACTCCGATGAATGGGATTCTTGGCTTTGCCGAATTGTTGCAAACGCCCGGTCTCCCACAAAATGATATGGAGAACTTTGTAGGCATCATTAATTCCTGCTCTGCCCAACTCCTCGCTCTGATTGATGATATTATTGATATTTCAAAAATTGAAGCCGGTCAGATAAAGATTAAAAAGGGAAAAGTTGGCCTTAGAAAGCTGTTTGATGAGATTTATCAGATTGCCATGACAAATCCGGCCCGAAAGGTTCAGTTACTGGTGCCTCCCAAAGATGAAATTCAGGATCTTTACTTTTTAGGTGACGAAATCAGACTTCGTCAGATTATGCTTAATCTTATTAATAATGCTTTTAAATTTACAAAAGAAGGATATGTAAGTTTAAATTACGAAGTGTCGAATGGACGCATTCATTTTAATGTAAAGGACACTGGTATAGGCATTGCACCGGAAAATCATGATTTAATTTTTGAACGTTTTGGACAGATAAATTCACATTTTGCCCGTGAATATAGCGGTACCGGGCTTGGTTTAGCTATCTCCAAAGCCTTGGTTGAGCAAATGGATGGAAATATTATGGTTCATTCAGCACTGGGCGAGGGGGCCGAATTTAGTTTTTATTTACCATTTGTTAAGGAACACAACGATTCATTAAGTGTTGAGATTGAATCGGATGTTGACGGCAAATCCTATCAATGGCAAGAAAAGTCAGTGTTGATTGCCGAAGATGAAGATGCAAATTTTACCTTGCTCAGGTTGATGTTGAAAGGTACCGGGTGCAAGATAGAGCGGGCAGTTAATGGAGCTGAAGCTGTTGAAAAGGCCCTGGAGAAAAAGTTTGATTTGATTTTAATGGATATTAAGATGCCGGTTATGAATGGGTTGGATGCTACCCGACACATTAAGGCACATTTTCCTGGTTTGCCTGTGATAGCGCAGACAGCTTATGCGTTATCTGAAGATCGCTACAAAGCACTTGAGGCTGGCTGTGATTTTTATGTTTCAAAACCTATCAGCAGAAAGACTCTGCTTGGTACAATTTCCAGATTTTTATTGGATTAAAATATTATTTCAGGAGGTTGTACTATTTTAAAATCTGAACCAGGGTCGCTCAACTCCCATCATGCCCGTTGGTATCACCAACAGGATAAAAATTATGGCAATGGATGTCCAGATAAGCGCTGTCCGGTGCTTTTGCCTGTCATCAGTTCGTTTTTTCAACAATATACTTCCTGTTTGCGCCAGCGCAATGGCAATTACATTTACCAGCGTATGTTCAACAGCCCAGAAGCGCAGTGTACTGTCTTTCATGGCTGCTCCGAAATCGCGCAAAGCCATGGCTGTAAACGGGCTTAAAAAGAAATACTGCAGCAGTCCGATTAGCAATTGAGTATGCAGACTGATGATAAAAACCAGCATAAGTTTCCGCTGCGCATCAGAATAGGATTTGCGGTTGGTTAAACCCGAGATGGCAAAGATTATTACCAAAATTCCGGCCAGTAAAATAAGCCAGCGATTCCATGAATGCAAAAACAGCGAAATATGATAGAGGGTGTCCATGTTTAAAGTTTCCCCAATAAACTCATAATTCGCTGTTTTGTTTCCTTCTGAAAGGAAAATAGCTGCAGCTGTTATTATCTCATATCCACCGTTTCAACGCCGGGATGCTCTGCTGCTTTAAAAACAAAGGTGTTGTCGTTAAACGGAAGATCAGTCTCAAACTTATTTACGCTGTATGTATATACACTCCCGTTTTTGTCAAAAATTGAGATACTGCTTACCATTTTTTTTGCTCTTTCAATGGTAATTTTTACTTTGTTGAAGTTCTTTTTCTTGATGGGTGTTAATTCAATAATCTGTTGTTTGGCAGTTTCCTGCAGTAACTTGGCTTTGTAATTCTCATTATAGGTCGAAAGCAAATTGGTTGGAGTGAAACTGTCGTCATCTTTGCTCACATTGTTTATTTGCACTTCATTGGCATCTTTAACAAAAGTCCAGGCCGTTTTACCATCACTGATAACATCCTGGCCTGAGAAAGACAATTTGTATTTGTCGCCTTTGGAAATGAGAACACCTTTGTATGTGTCATTTATTTTCTGGGCTTTGTTTTCCATATTGTAAGCAAATTCAATACGGATTGTTTTATAGGTTTTGGTCTTGGCCGAAACTTCATCTAAAATAGTGCGGGCTTTTTTGTCCGACTGTGCCATTGAAGAAAAAGCAAAAATGAGGGCAAAAGTTGAAAAGATGATTTTTTTCATTTGGTTTTATTTAATTCCTGTGATTAATAATCGTTGTTTCTGTCTTCTGGTCTGAGGTCTCTCAAAAACTGTTCCAAAGCTATCTCATTGGCAACTTTTACTTCGCGGGCCTTACTTCCTTCGAAGGGGCCAACAATGCCTGCAGCTTCCAGCTGATCAATGATACGTCCTGCCCGGTTGTATCCAAGCTTGAGCTTGCGCTGAAGCAATGAAGTGCTTCCCTGTTGGGTTGCTACGATGATACGGGCTGCATCTTCAAACAGCTCATCGCGCATCGATGGGTCAAATTCTGTTTCTTTAGCGTCTTGTTCATCCGCAAATTCAGGTAAGTGATAGGCATCAGGATATGCTCTTTGAGAACCGATAAATTCAGTGATGCGTTCAACCTCATGGGTGTCGACAAAAGCACACTGTAACCTGATGAGATCGCTGCCGGTTGACAGCAACATGTCACCGCGGCCTACCAGTTGATCAGCTCCACCGGTATCGAGAATGGTGCGTGAATCAATTTTTGAAATTACCCTGAAGGCAATTCGGGCAGGGAAATTGGCCTTAATGGTGCCCGTGATAATATTAACAGAGGGGCGTTGAGTGGCAATTACCAGATGTATGCCAATTGCTCTGGCCAGCTGGGCCAAACGCGTAAGTGGCGCTTCAATTTCTTTCCCGGCAGTCATAATCAGGTCGGCAAACTCATCTATCACCACAATTACATATGGCAGATATCGATGGCCATGCAGTGGATTTAGTTTGCGCGAAATAAAACGGGCATTGTATTCTTTGATATTTCTCACCTGGGCATCTTTCAGCAAATCGTACCGGTTGTCCATCTCGATGTTCAGTGAGTTAAGCGTTCTGACTACCTTGCGGGTGTCAGTAATGATGGCTTCTTCTGAGTCGGGTAATTTGGCCAGAAAATGCCTTTCTATTTTCGAAAAAAGTGTAAGTTCAACTTTTTTCGGGTCAATCATTACAAATTTTACCTGCGATGGGTGCTTGCGGTAAAGGATAGAAGCAATAATGGCATTTAAACCCACTGATTTTCCCTGGCCTGTAGCTCCTGCCATCAGAATATGGGGAAGTTTGGTGAGGTCGGCTATATATGGCTCATTCTGAATGGTTTTGCCCATTGCAAAAGGCAATTCATATTTGGTGCTCAGGAATTTTTCAGACCCCATAATGGATTTCATAGCCACTATTTCGGGCTTGAGGTTGGGAACTTCTATTCCAATGGTTCCTTTACCAGGAATAGGCGCTATAATTCTGATTCCCATCGCAGCCAGGCTCAGCGCTATGTCATCTTCAAGATTTTTGATTTTTGAAATCCTGACTCCCGGAGCCGGAATAATCTCATACAAGGTAACCGTAGGCCCTATGGTGGCTTTAATCTTGTCAATCTGAATATTATAATTGGCAAGGGTTTCAACAATGCGGTTTTTATTGGCTTCCAACTCCTCCTTCTGAACACTTATCGTATTGGAGTTAGTTCCATAGTCGTCAAGAAGTTCAAGTGTTGGATATTGATAATGAGGAAGTTCAAGTGTTGGATCAAATTCGGTGTCGATGGTAAAATGTAATGGCCCTGTTTCGTTGGCCACTACTTCTTCCGTTTTTTCAGGTGCCGGTGCTTCAATCGTGAGTTCAATTTCTTCAGCAGGTGCTTCGGGCTCAGGCGTATTGGTAACAGTAAAAAAGTCGTCTTCTGCAGGCTTTTTCTTTTGATTTGTCTTTGGCAGATCGTTGGTCAGTGTTTCATCATGAGCAACCGAAAATTCAATGGTGTTGTATTTGTCTTCTGTATTTGCACCATAGGTTGTTTTTGCGTGGTGTTTGCGCACTACAGAAGCATCTTTATTGGTGAGTTGCCCGTCTTCGTCTGCAGTTTCATCCATTTCTTCAGGCCTTTTGGGCAGTTCCAGTGGCATATTGAAAGCAAAAACCAGAATGGCTATAAGTGTAAAAAACAGTACTATGGCTGTGCCGGTTTTTCCTAAGAGGCCTTCGAGCCAGATTGAGCTTTGGTATCCGGTTACACCGCCTAATACTGCATACATTGAGTTTTGAAGAAGAAATCCTAAAGCCACCGGGAGCCAAAGAATCCCCAGTAATGAGTTGCGAAAGGTTTTCCAAACAGGTAAAACCGAAATATCGAGCGACATTTTTATTCCGGTTACCAGAAAAATCAGAATAATCAGGAAAGATGCAATTCCAAAACCTTTTTTTATCAAGAGAATAGAAAGCGCCGCACCAAGCCTTCCAGCCCAATTGTTGGCCTCAATGTCGGTATCAAATAGTATTCTGTTAAACGAAAAGGATGAGAAAAGATCGTCATATCCCCATTTAAAGTAAAGAAAGAGGTATGATGAGAATGCAAAAAGCAGATAAACCGCAAGTAAAATCAGAAACACGCCGGTAATTTTCCGGGCACGGCCATCGGAGAGCCACAAAGGCAGCCCAAAGGATTTGTTTTTTCCTTTTTTGCTCTTTTTCGGCGATTCGTCAAATTCGTCTTTAAGCGTATTTTTCTTTAAAGAATTTCCCTTTGCGGCCATGTGCGGGCTTATTTTATTACAATCTGTGCAAATTTACAAAAACCGGATGATTCTTTATTAAACAGTATCTTATTGGTATTGCTTTAGTAAAGCAATAACTGTTTTAACAAAGTATCATCCGGCAATCAATACAGTTCAGTGTTTTCCTGAACAGGAAAAACAGTTATTAATTTTCTTCAGTAATGACAATTTTTTCAATCTCATCACCTGCACGAATCAGGTCAATTACTTCCAGCCCTTCATAAACTTTGCCAAAACAGGTATGATTGCGATCGAGATGGCTGGTGTTAAGTCTGCTGTGGCAGATAAAGAACTGCGAACCGCCAGTGTTACGGCCGGCGTGAGCCATTGAAAGTACTCCACGATCGTGAAACTGATTGTTGCCGTCAAGTTCACATTTAATGCTATAGCCCGGTCCGCCTGCACCTGTTCCGTCAGGACATCCTCCCTGGATAACAAAGTCAGGTATAACCCTGTGAAAATTTAGTCCGTCGTAAAAGCCGCTTTTGGCCAGTTTTACAAAATTGGCCACTGTATTGGGTGCATCTTCTTCAAAGAATTTTACTTTCATCACACCTTTAACAGTGTGTATTTCTGCTTTGTACATATAAATTTGTTTTTTGGTTTAACAGTTACTTGATAGAGCGGAAAAGTTTATTCATTCTTATTTTTCCACCAAACAGGGGTTTGTTTTTGTCAAGTGAAAGCCAGACAAATACTGCTTTTCCTACAATGTGGTCGTTTGGAACAAATCCCCAGAATCTTGAATCGGCTGAATTGTGTCGATTGTCGCCCATCATCCAGTAATAATCCAGTTTAAAGGTGTAGCTGGTTGCAGGTTTTCCGTTAATGATGACTTCATTGCCTCTTATTTCGAGATTATTATGCTCATAAGCTTTGATAATACGCTCATAAAGCACAATATTTCTTGTGTTGATTTCAACGGTGACTCCAGCTTTAGGAATGACCAGTGGTCCGAAATTGTCAACATTCCATGGGTAAATTGAGTCAAATGGGAAGATGTAAGGTTGCCAGAAACCCTTAGGCTGAATAATTTTTTTCACTTCTTTGACATTGACAAAGCTTTTTATTTTTTCAGCCGTTTCATTGGTAAGGGTCATAACCATCTCGTCAGGGCCGGCCATACCAATATCTTCAGTTATATTAAGTTTGTCAAGAGCCATTGGGTTGATACGGGTGCCATCAGTTCTTACCAAATATTTAAACTGTGCCTGATTGGGTAAGTCGGCTGCTTTGCCATTGATAAAAACAACCTGATCCCTGATTTCCAATGTATCGCCCGGAATACCAATACACCGTTTGATGTAATTTTCGCGTTTATCAACGGGTCGGGCAACAATATCTCCAAAATTGGCTTTGTCGTTCCATACCCTGTAACGTCCATAATCTCTTACCAGGGCATAATAGCTCTGATTCTGAACTTTAAGCGCAACAGTGTCACCGTCAGGATAATTGAATACTACAACATCGTTGTTTTTAACCGTGGTAAGTCCCGGAAACCGGTAATAGGGTAGCTTCAGCCATTCAACATATGATTTGGTGTACGTTGTAAGCGGCATGGTGTGATGTACAAACGGAAAAGCCAGTGGTGTGTTGGGCACCTTAGGGCCATAACTGAGTTTGCTCACAAATAAAAAATCACCTACCAGTAACGATTTTTCCATGGATGATGTCGGAATCGTGTAGGCTTCAATCATAAATACACGGATGATTGTAGCCGCAATTACTGCAAATATTATGGCATCTACCCATTCCCTCATGGGCGTTTTTTTAATTTTCACTCTGCTGAGTGGGGCTACATAGTCTTGTTCCTTTTTTATACTCAGCCAGGGAAGATAAATGTAAGGGAAAAGAACTGACAGCGCTTGCTGGCCGAGGCCGAATATCTTGTAACATTTGAGTGTTTCAACAACCATCAGCATCACCATGAAGGCATTGATAAAAGGCATGATGATAAAGATAAACCACCACAAAGGTTTATTGATAATTCTTAGCCATATATAGTAGTTGAGAAAAGGTACAGCCGATTTCCAGCTGTCATGTCCGGCTGTTTGAAACGTTTTCCAGAGCAATGCCGGAAAAAACAGAATGATTAAAATCAGAATCAATGAGATTGCCATAAAGTAAAATTTTAGATTAACCAGGATGTTGCTCCTGCATATATTGCAAACTTAATGTTTTTATCAATCAGGTG
This sequence comes from Lentimicrobiaceae bacterium, assembly GCA_020636745.1. NCBI lineage: Bacteria > Pseudomonadati > Bacteroidota > Bacteroidia > Bacteroidales > Lentimicrobiaceae > Lentimicrobiaceae bacterium. The sequence goes on from JACJXH010000006.1 coordinate 242,553, forward strand.
GTTGAATTGAGCAGGTCTTGCATATCAAAGACCCCAGTTTTCCCTGACAGCCATTCAGCAGCAAGTACAGCTCCGGTTGCAAATCCTTGTCTGTTATGCGCTGTGTGTTTTATTTCAATGGAGTCAGCTGACGATTCCCATTGTACAATATGAGTTCCGGGAACTTCGCCGGAGCGTTCACTTGTAACAGGTAACTTACAGGCTTGCTTGTCTGACGAGGCTTGCCAGCTTTGGTAAGCATGATTTTCAGCTATAATATCGTTGGCCAGAGCTATGGCAGTACCACTCGGAGCATCCAGTTTATGAATATGGTGTATTTCGTGTAAACTGGCTTGATATTGGCGATGATTATTCAGCAGTGAAGCAAGTTTTCGGTTGATTTCAAAAAAAATGTTGACACCAATACTGAAATTGGGAGCATAGAAAAATGTCCCGTTCAGTTGCAGGCAACGTTCTTTTATTTTCTCAAGTTCGGCCGGCCAGCCTGTTGTTCCCGAAACGACAGGAATGCCGGATTCCAGACAATGATTAACAATCCAGGCTGCGGATGCCGGAGTGCTGAAATCAATAACCACATCTATTTCACGGGCATTTATTTTGTGCGTACTCCAGTCGCTGGCATTGTCAAGAGCTAAAACTATTTGGTGCCCTCTTTCAATAGCAGCTTTTTCGACCTCGTGGCCCATTCGGCCATATCCTGATAATGCAATTTTCAATCTTTCAGATTTTAGTCAGAAATTCATACTAAGTCGCAGTCCATTGGTATAGCGGTCGCGTGTGCCGGCAGGCATCATAAAAACAGGGTCGACCCTGAGTGACAGGTTGTTAGAGATGTCGTAATCAAAAAAGTGGGCATCAACAGCAGCGTCAATTACATTCAGCAAATACCAGGCTGCAGTAAAAATAACGCTAAGTTCAACCTTTCGCCGGTAATAATCGCGGCCGCGCAACAAATCGCTGGTGTTGGGATATCTGGTAACGTACTCATTGTCAATAGCAAAAGTGTCTTTGTTGGAAATATAGCGATAAGCTTCCGTAAATTTATTCATTTCATCGCTATTGACTTTAATGTTGTAGGCCAGAAATCCAAAGCCGGCATAAATCACCGGAATTTTCCAGTATTTTTTATTGTAGGCCTGTCCGAGCCCGGGCAAAGCCAATGAATAAATGGTTGCTTTGTGTGCTGAATGCAGCGCCGGGATAGCAGGATCGGCAGGAGGGAGGTAAGTTTCAGCCTGAATAGTATCCTGTGCTGCAAGGTGTTGCATCCAAAAACAGCAGATAAACACAACAAAAATCACCTTTTTAAAAAAGGTGATAAAACGGAAATGAGTGATTCCGGATGCGAAGTACATCATTTTATAATCTAAAGTGTTGATATGCAACCCTTATTGATTGAGGTTACTCAGAAGTCGCTGCAGCTCTTTTTGAGAGCTGAAACTGATAACGATGTTACCTCTGCCTTTATTGTTAAGGCTTACACTTACTTTTGTATTGAGTTTACCGGCAATAGTATTACAGAGTTCATCCATAACAGCAGGTAATTCCACTTTTTTCGATTCTTTTTTGGTAGTGGGTTGTTTATTCAGGTTTCTGGCAATTTCTTCAACTTCGCGTACCGACAGATCTTTAAGAATCACATTGCGCAGAATGGTGATTTGAGTATCCTCATCGTCGATGTTGATAAGTGCCCTGGCATGTCCCATGCTGATTTTGCTGTCGCGGATGGCAACCTGGATTTCAGCAGGCAGCTTGAGCAAACGGATATAATTGGCAACTGTGGCTCTGTTTTTTCCAACGCGCTGGCTTAATTCTTCCTGTGTAAGTTCGCATTCGTCGAGCAGTCGCTGATAGCTGATAGCAATTTCGAGCGAGTTGAGGCTTTCGCGCTGAATATTTTCAACCAGTGCCATTTCAAGCATTTGCTGGTCGTTGGCAATCCTGATATAGCAGGGAATTTCTTCCAGTCCGGCTAATTTTGAGGCTTTAAGCCTGCGTTCACCCGAAATAAGCTGGTATTTGTCATAACCCATTTTCCTGACGGTAATAGGCTGAATGATCCCTTGTTCTTTGATAGAAGAAGCCAAATCGTTTAATGCGTCAGGGTCAAAGTCTTCGCGTGGCTGAAAAGGGTTGGGGTCTATCTGAGAAACAGGGATTGAGGCGACAGCGCCGGCTACAAAACTTCCTGAAATATCAGTAGAGGTGATATCCGTTTCAGGGCTTTCGAGAATGGCGCTCAGTCCGCGTCCAAGAGCTTTTTTCTTAGGATTCATTTGTAGTGTCGATTTGTTTTTCTGTTGATTTGATCCTGGTTAACTCATTCTTCTGAAGTATTTCGCGGGCCAGGTTCAGATAATTAACGGCTCCACTGCTGTTGATGTCATGCATGATAATGGTTTCACCAAAGCTGGGAGCTTCGCCAAGTTTGGTGTTCCGGTGAATCATAGTTTCAAATACCATGTCCTGGAAATGAGCTTTTACTTCATCAACTACCTGGTTTGACAGGCGAAGACGGGTATCATACATGGTAAGCAGGATGCCTTCTATGTCAAGTTCTGTGTTTAATCTGGATTGTACAATTTTAATGGTGTTCAGCAGTTTACCAAGCCCTTCCAGCGCAAAATATTCGCATTGTACCGGCACTACTACAGAATCGGCAGCTACCAGCGCATTGACTGTAATCAGTCCGAGTGATGGTGAACAATCTATCACTATAAAATCATATTTATCTTTGATTTTATTCACCACCTTCCGCATCATTTTTTCACGGTTAGGCTGATTAATCATCTCAATTTCAGCTCCAACCAAATCAATATGAGCCGGAAGTATATCAAGATTCGGGGTGTTGGTGGTAAGTATAATATTGGCAGGCTCCACTTCGTCCATCAGGCATTCATATATGCTTGTTTTGATGTTTTTGGGATCGAAACCAACACCTGAAGTTGAATTGGCTTGAGGATCAGCATCAATGATTAATGTGCGATACTCAAGCACTGCAAATGCTGCTCCCAGGTTGATGGCTGTTGTAGTTTTACCTACCCCTCCTTTTTGATTTGCAACTGCGATTACTTTACCCATTTTTAAGTTCTTTTTATCTGATAGTCAGGTGCGTGGAGCTAAATTAGCCTGCTTCCCTGAATTTTACAAAGGTACAATTATTTATTCGTCTGCCAAGTAAACTAACCACCCTGTGAATAACTTTACTTTGCTATTTTGCGATGGCTTTTAAGTGTTGAGCTTGTTGCCCGTAATACTGTTTATAACCGGTGTTTAAAGTATAAAAATGTTTTAACATGCATATAATGAGCTGTTTGGCTGCCGGTGGCAGCTTCTGTTTACCTCGTTGCCGGTTTGGTGCATCGGGCTTTCTGGCAAGCAACATGCCTCAGCCTCAGCCAAATGGTGGTGCAGAGGTGTGTATATTTGGTGATGATTTAACGATGATTTAATCCGGTAACCGGCATTGGAACTAACAATGACTTTTTAATGTACTTTGCAGGAGTATACTTTATTTACTGTCAAAGTCGAAATCTTCAAACTCAATGTCGTTGATGCTTTCTTTTGTTTCTGCTACATGAGTTTCAACAGGTACTTCGCCGGTTTCGCAAAAGTTAACAGCATCAGCCAAACCGTTGCTGAATTTCTCAAAATCTTCCTTATACAGAAACAGTTTGTGTTTTTCATAGGTGAACTTGCCATTGTCGTTATCGAAACGACGTTTGCTTTCGGTAATGGTAATATAATATTCGTCTGTTTTTGTTGCTTTTACATCAAAAAAGTAAGTTCTTTTGCCTGCTCTGATTGCTTTGGAGAAAATTTCGTCTTTCTGATCTCTGTTGTCAAACTCTTCCATAGTTGTTGTAATTGCAATGTTTTTAGAAAATTTCAAACGCAAATGTAAAAAATAAATTGTACGTAAAACATCAGATTCCAATTTATGCAGGTTTTGAATACAGCTAAACCGAAGTCATCTTTAACCGACCTCCTTTCTATTTGACCTTAGCTCCTGCATTTAAAATAATGAATATTTACTGGCAGGGCGCATTGTTTCATGTTAAATTGTCATGTTTTATAAATTATAAGTAAGTGTTCAAAATGCTTTTTTAACCTGCACAATTTTTAGGTTTTTACTTCTTTTTGTCGGATTGTAAAAGTGCTGAATCTCAATAAAATCGAGGCTTTCGGTTAATTTTTCTGTAAGCGAAATTGCTGCAAATTTTATCTGTTTGTCAGAAGTTAGGTATAAATCTGTACTTTTGCACCGCAAAATAAATCGATTGCAGTTCATTTACATCACATCTACATGCTAAGCAGAAGGCACTTAAGAATCAAGGTCATGCAGGCCCTTTATGCACATTTTCAATCTGATGATAATCAGTTGAATGTAAGCGAGAAAAACCTGGTTTCGGCCATCCAGAGCATTTACGATCTTTACATTTATTTCTTGTCAGCAGTGCTTGAAGTTTCTGACTTTGCCAGAAACAGAATGGAAGACGCCCGTCAGAAATTTTTGCCGACTGAAGAAGAAAAGAATCCCAATACCCGTTTTATTGATAATAAATTTCTGCTTCAGCTCGATACCAACCGCGATTTGAGGAGAAACATCGAACGCCTCAAAATTTCATGGGCAGACGATCAGGAAATGTTTCGCAGAATATTTCTTCAGATGCGCGACTCAGAAGCATTTGCCAGATATATGTCAGCCGAAACGGCTACCTATAAGGATGACAAAGAGATTGTTGTGTATTTGCTGGGTGAACTGATGCTGGGGAATGATACTTTCCTGAGTCTTTTTGAAGAGAAAAATATCAACTGGGTCGACGATGTGGACACCGCTGCCATGATGTTTGCTAAAACCATTAAAAAGTGGGATGCCAAAATGGATGAGTTTCAGCCTCTTCCACCGTTAATAGTTACGCCTGATGAGGAAGGTGATGATCTTATCCGCGACTTTGTAATCAGGTTGTTCAGAAAAACAATTTTTAACAGTGAAAAGTATGCAGCTTTGATTGCGGCCCGTGCTCAAAACTGGGAGCTTGAACGTATTGCTGTGCTTGATGTTATTCTGATTAAAATGGCTATTACTGAGTTTACCGAATTCCCGTCTATCCCGCTCAAGGTCACAATTAACGAATATATTGAGATTTCAAAAGAATACAGTACGCCCCGAAGCCGTCAGTTTATCAATGGCATTCTGGATAAACTTGTGAATGATCTTAAAGCTGAAGGGCTGATTAAAAAATCAGGCCGTGGACTACTCGAATAGTGTAAAATTACCTGCGGGTTATCTTATTAGAGATTATAGTGGCGCTGATTACGCTGCTGTAGAAAAGCTATGGCTTGAAACCGGGCTGGGGAGCAGTGCCAGGGGTGACAACCAGCAAATTATTCAGGATACAATTGATGCAGGCGGTCATTTACTGTTGGTGATAGCTGACGATGAAAGTATAATTGGTACTTCATGGCTCACCAACGACAAACGTCGCACCTATCTGCACCACTTTGGCATTGATGAAAAATACAGACGCCGTGGACTGGCCCGTGCTTTGCTTCAGGTATCGCTGCAGGTTGCCAGGGCCGATGGCTATCAGGTAAAAATTGAAGTGCACCGCGAAAATATTCCGGCCCTCAACCTTTATAAAAAAGCCGCATTCGGTTATCTGGGCGATTATGATGTTTATATTATCAGAGATTTAAACCTGATATAGTCCTTACAATCCGTATTTTGATGTTTCCCTTTCAATAAGCTGTTATCTTCTTCAGGAAACCTGCGAATTTTACTACCTTTGCTCCGTTGATATTTCAATTTGTATTTTGTAACGATGAAAACCAGAACCAATACCCCGATTTTTCTGCTGGCAGGTATTTTAAGCCTGTCCATACTGTTGCTTGCGTCCTGCAACCAATCATCGTCTGATAAAGGTCTTATTCCCTCAGATGTGGTTAAAAACCCCAATACTGCCGATGGAAACGGCGACGCTTCTGAAATGCCGGTTATGAGTTTTGAAAAGGATTTTCATGATTTCGGCCGTGTAATTCAGGGTGAAAAAGTGTCATTTGGCTTTAAATTTACCAATACCGGAAAATCTGACCTGATTATTTCGCGGGTGAGCTCCTCCTGTGGTTGTACCGTTCCTGATTTCCCCAAAACCCCTATCAAGCCCGGCGAATCCCATAAAATTGATGTGAAGTTTGATAGTGAAGGACGTCGTGGATATCAAAACAAAACGATTACCATTGTCAGTAATACGCAGCCTAATACCCAGGTTATCAGAATTAAGGCCGAAGTAATTTTGCCTGAAGAACTTAAATAATGTATTTCTAACCAATAATTTCGACAAGTATGCTTACATCAATTCTTTTAATGGCACCCGCCGGAGGTCAAAGCAGCGGATACAGCTCTTTGATTTTTCTTGGTTTAATTATGGTCGTTTTCTATTTCTTTTTTATCAGACCTCAGGCAAAAAAAGCCAAAGATCTGCGCAAATATCGCGAAGCACTCAAAAAAGGTGATAAAATTGTGACCATTGGTGGTATTCATGGTAAAATTGTAGAAGTTCAGGAAACTACTTTTACCATCGAAGTTGAAGACGGCTCACGTCTTCGTATTGAAAAATCAGCAGTTGCAGGCGATGCCAGCGATCAGCTTGCCAATCAGCAAAAATAGGCAGCTAACTGATGAATTAAACTCTTTAAATGCATTGATCAGTGAAAGATATCCTTTTGGCGATACTTTCAGGAAATAAAAAACCCATGGACGGAAGGCTGCGAAACCGGCTTTCCGTCTTTTTGGTTTGTACCCTTATTTCCCTGTTTATGTGGAGTTTAATTAAATTGAGTCGCGACTATGAAGCGCCTGTTAATTATCTGATTCAGGCCGGCAAACTCCCTGATGGAAAAATCCTCGTTGGTAATCCTGACTCTTTGATACACATTGTAATGAGTGCTAAAGGGCTCGATCTCTATTCCCGAATGTTTATGCGGGGTAAAAACACCATTGACCTTAACCTTTCAGGTATTAAACTTCAACGGAAAGGCGATCTTTATACCGGCATTTTGCGCACTTCAAAACTTATGAATGAGATAGCGCAACAATTGCCTATTGGTGCTAAATTAATTGATATTGAGCCTGATACATTGCGTTTTATTTTTGAAAAAACATACCGCCAGCGGGTAGCTGTTCACCCTGAGCTATCTCTTGGTTTTGCCAAACAGTTTCAGTTGTACGATTCTTTGCGGGTGAATCCCGATTCGGTTTGGATTTATGGGAGAAAAAGCCTGATTGATACCCTACGCTTTTTAAATACCGAGCCATACACCATTAAAAACCTTAGCCAAAATGAAAGAATCAGGTTAAAGCTGCTTCAGCCGGCTTTAAGCCCTGCTGTGAGTTTATCAACCGATAGTGTGAGTGTGACGATTAATGTTGAGAAATTTACGGAAGCTTTTATTCAGGTTCCGGTGCTGTTGTTTGCTGATATGCCCGGTGTTTCATACAGAACTTTTCCCGATATGGTGAAATTAACCTGCCGCGTAGCCATGCGCGATTATAAAAGGCTCGATCCTTCCATGTTCGAAGTAGCAGTTGACTACAGCAGTATGATAAATACCGGAAAAACCCGACTTCCGGTCACCGTCAGGCGAAAACCTTCATTTGTTAAAGTTATCAGAACCGAACCCGATAAGGTTGAGTGCCTGATATTGAAGTAGAATTTAATTAGTTCAGGGCTGTTATAACCTGAACGCAAATGTATACCTCTTCCGTTTTTTTATTATTTCAGCACTTATTTTCCGGCTTCTAATTTTTGTGTCTGCACTTTGATGATTCCCTGTAAAAGCTTATGTTTGTATGCTTAACCTTTGTCAGATGATGAAAGTAGGACTTACCGGTAGTATAGGAAGCGGAAAATCGACCATTGCGGGCGTTTTCAGGGTGCTGGGTATTCCTGTTTATTTAGCCGATACAGAGGCGAAGAAAATTATGGATCGCCCTGATGTCGCGCAGCTGGTTGCCAGTGAGTTTGGCTCTCAGCTTATTGGCAGCGATGGCTTTATTGTGCGCAAAGCATTGGCTGAAGTTGTGTTTAAGGATGCTTCGCAACTGCAAAAACTCAATGCACTTATTCATCCTCTTGTAAGAGCTCATTTTAACGAATGGTGTCAGGGCCTGACCAATGTGCCTTATCTGATTCAGGAAGCGGCAATACTTTATGAATCTGGCTTTTATACGCAATTTGACAAGGTGATTGTTGTGGCAGCTCCTTACGAAGAGCGCATATCACGCGTAATAAAGCGCGATGGTATGACACGCGAGCAGGTACTTGACCGCATGGATAAGCAGTGGCCTGAAGAAAAAAAACTCGAAAAGGCTGATTTCGTTATTTTTAACGGCGATCACAGTCTGGCTATACCCCAGGTGCTCGAAATTCATCAGGCGTTATCAGGTATTTCATTGTAAAATTTAATTTTTAAACTTAAAAAAATGGATGAATTGATTTTAGGGATTGGCTCCAGAGTTGAGCATCCTCAGTTTGGAAAGGGTGTTGTTATTCAGGTAAGAGCTGATGCCTGGGAAATTACCTTTATTGAGAATGGCACCCGCATTATACAGCGCGATTTTACCGGACTTCGTGTGATGGAAGCCGTTGAAACCCCTTCAGATATGGCGACCTACGAGAAAATGGAGAAAAGCCTGGTGCGTGTGCTGCGTCGTTTTACCGACCTTCAGGAAACTGTTCCCATAGGGCAGAAATGGACAGGAGGCCGCATGGTTTTGTTCCCGGGCGACACTTCTCTCAAAGAAAAAGAAGTCCCCATCGATGCTTTCTTTCATAAGATTGTAATGGTACGCGACAGGCTCAGGGTGATGGAGCAAAAAGTAAATGCCAGTAAGCTTACCGACGAGGAAAAAGTAGATATTCAGCAGTACATAACGCGTATTTATGGGAGTCTTACCACTTTCAATGTTCTGTTTAAGGATAAAGACGATTATTTTGTTGGTGACAAGTCAAACTGATACTGATAAAGGCAAACAAAACCTGCTGATGCCTGTTAATGATAGCAAAGTTGTTTAAATAGATGATTCAACCTGTTTATTGATGATGAACAAGTAGTCGGTTAACTCTCTTGGCAACTTTTATGTGATATTAGTTTTCGCAGAAATTCTGTGATTATTTATTAACCTGAAAATTAACAAATCTATTATGCTGTTCGACCTCGATTTAATCCGGAAGGTTTACGCAAATTTACCTGCAAGGGTAGCTGCTGCACGTAAACTACTGGGCCATCCGCTGACCCTGAGTGAAAAAATTCTTTATTCCCATTTGTTTGACGGAAACCCCTCACAGGTGTTTGGGCGTGGTATCGATTATGTGAACTTTGCACCCGACCGGGTTGCCATGCAGGATGCAACTGCACAAATGGCGTTGCTTCAGTTTATGAATGCCGGTAAAAGTCGCACAGCTGTTCCTTCAACAGTGCATTGCGATCACCTGATTCAGGCCCAGGCAGGAGCACATGCCGATTTGAATTCAGCTTTGGAACAAAACAAGGAAGTTTTTGATTTTCTGCAATCGGTTTCCAATAAATATGGCATTGGTTTCTGGAAACCAGGTGCCGGTATCATTCACCAGGTGGTACTCGAAAACTATGCTTTTCCGGGTGGAATGATGATTGGTACCGATTCGCATACTGTGAATGCCGGAGGGCTGGGTATGATAGCCATTGGCGTTGGTGGTGCTGACGCAGTGGATGTGATGGCAGGTATGGCCTGGGAGCTTAAAATGCCCAGGCTAATCGGTGTAAAACTTACCGGCCGGCTTAATGGCTGGACTTCTGCCAAAGATGTTATTCTGAAAGTGGCCGGAATTCTTACCGTTAAAGGCGGTACAGGCGCCATTGTTGAATATTTCGGCGAAGGTGCCGACAGTATCTCTGCCACAGGAAAAGGAACTATCTGCAATATGGGCGCCGAAATTGGAGCTACCACCTCTGTTTTTGGTTACGACCAGAAAATGAGCAAATATTTGCAGCAAACCGGTCGTGAACAGATAGCTGCTTTGGCCGACCAGATTATAGCTGATTTACGAGCCGATGATGAAATATATCAGCATCCTGAAAAGTATTTTGATCAACTGATTGAAATTAACCTGTCGGAGCTTGAGCCATATATCAATGGTCCTTACACTCCAGATGCCGCTTACCCGATTTCAGAATTTGTTAAGATTGTGAAGGAAAAAGATTATCCTGCTAAACTCGAAGTTGGGCTAATTGGTTCATGTACAAACTCATCATACGAGGATTTGACCCGTGCTGCATCGGTTGCCCGCCAAGCTAAACAGAAAAATCTTAAAGTTAAATCAGAATTTATCATTACGCCCGGCTCCGAAATGATTCGCTTTACTACCGAGCGCGATGGATTGCTGAAAGACTTTGGTGATATAGGCGGAGTTGTGATGGCCAATGCCTGCGGGCCTTGTATTGGGCAATGGAAAAGGCATACCGATGATCCTGAACGGAAAAACTCTATCATTACTTCGTTTAACCGCAATTTTGCCAAACGCAACGATGGCAACCCCAATACGCACGGATTTGTTGCTTCCCCTGAGATTGTTACAGCCATAACCATAGCTGGTGATCTTACCTTTAACCCTCTTACCGATAAGTTGATAAACGAAGCAGGAGAGTGGGTATCGCTCGATTTACCTGAAGGCCTTGAATTGCCTCCTCATGGATTTGAAGTTAAGGATCCCGGCTTTGTTGCCCCTCCGGCTGATGGAAGTTTGGTTCAGGTGGTTGTGAAACCCGATTCTGGCAGACTGCAGTTACTCGCTCCGTTTGAAGCCTGGGATGGTAGCGATATAACCGGAATGCGCTTGTTGATTAAGGCTAAAGGCAAATGCACCACGGATCATATTTCAATGGCTGGCCCTTGGTTGCGTTTTCGCGGGCACCTTGACAATATTTCTGACAATATGCTTATTGGAGCCGTTAATTTCTTTAACGGTCAAACCAATTCGGTTAAGAATAGTCTGTCTGGAGAATATCAGCCTGTGCCTGCTGTGGCAAGAGCATATAAAGCGGCAGGAATTGCTTCAATTGTTGTGGGTGATGAAAACTATGGAGAAGGTTCGTCACGCGAACATGCTGCCATGGAACCCCGGCATTTGGGCGTTAAAGTTGTGCTGGTAAAATCGTTTGCCCGAATTCATGAAACCAACCTTAAAAAGCAGGGCATGCTTGGCCTTACTTTTGCTGATAAGGCCGATTATGACAAAATTCGCGAAGATGATATTATTTCAATTGCCGGTCTTGCCGGTTTTGCCCCCGGAAAGCAATTAACAATGGTGCTGCAGCATGCTGATGGTACTACTGAGTCATTTATGGTTAACCATACCTATAACGAAGCCCAAATTGATTGGTTCAGGGCGGGCAGTGCTCTTAACCTGATTAGAAAACAGGCAGGAAAGTAATATTCGGATTTTTAAGAATTGAACACTGGTTAAGAATTTTAACCGGTGTTTTTTTTTGACTAAATCTAAAAATTAAACCAATTTGGTTTTAATATTACTGAAAACTGCAGGATGTGTTAAAAACCCGATAATTATAAAAATTGCAGGCTTGTTTCAGAGCATTGAACAATAAGTGATTCCGGCCATAGTACTTTTTTATTATGTTTGCCCTGGTGGGATTGGCGCTTATTCTGATAATGGCCTTATATTTACCTGTAAATATCAAGCTTGCACTTAATTTATTAATGACTGTTTAGCTTTTATATGAATATTACTATTGATTTATAAAAATTTCTTTTTTAGCTTTGTGAATAAATAGAAAAACATATCAGATTAATCTATTATGAACAGTCTTTCGTTCAATTATATCCTACATCATTACGCCCATGAAATCCATAATCAGCTGATTTTCTAGGGGGTATTTAATCAACGCACATGTTTCTAAGCACTTAATATTTCCTGCACATCCACACCGGATAATATCTTCAGCGCTCTGCCGTTGCCTGCCGGTGAAGGATGTGCCTCCGTAGTTGTTAAGTATAAGTTGGATTTAACTAATAAAATCCTAATTTCGATTAATTTAGATTTTAACATTGTGACTTACAATATTCAATAAATGACATTTAAAAACTTAATTTCGAAAAAATGAAAACAAACATAATAATTCTGCTTTCTATACTGGGGTTGATTGCACTTAATATTCTCCCGTTTACAAATTTGAAAGCGGAACCGGTAAAAGAGTATCACTGGAAACAAATAAATTGTTCTGATGGAGTAAATTGGGTTGAGATTTGCTCGGATAATGGAGATGGAAATCGATGCTATGGAGGAGGGCAATCAACCAGAAAATGCCCTGGAGGAATCGATTGACAATTTGAATTTACTTAGTATTAATTAGCAAATCTGATAAAAATGAAAAAGCAAAAGATTATATTTCTTGGGTTAATGGGTATAATGATGCTCAATTTTTCTCCGCTTTTAAAATTAAAAGCCGAAGAATCAAACAAAAAAAAACACTGGCAACAAGTTAACTGTCCTGATGGCGTGAACCATTATGAAATTTGTTGTGACCTGGGCGATGGCGAAAGATGCTATAATGGAGGAACAACAACAAGAAATTGTCCCGGAGCAACTGATTGATATTAAAATGCAATACTGCCACCATACTTTTTTAAGTGGCAGTATTTGCTTTTAAAAGCATAGTGCTTATGATTTTAAATCTTGCTCTTTACCTTAATTTCAATAAAATGCAGAAAGCAAATATAATTAGAAAAGATATTATTCACTTATTATTAGCTCTAATAGCTTGTTTAATAATAAGTTGTAAAAACAACAATCAAACGAATGAAAATAATGAACCATTCGCTTATGAAACGATTAGGGTTACGGAAATTCCGGTAAATTCTTCATGGACTGTAAGCGATGCTTTTACGGAAGTTCAATTTATTAAACTCGAAACAACAAAAAACTCAGCTTTTGGCCATATTGACAGGATATTTCTTACAAAAGAATATATAATGATCCTTGATTGGCTGGTTGCAAAGGATATTTTTATTTTTAGTCGTTCAGGCAGATTTATCACTCGTTTTAAAAATACAGGTAAGGGCCCCGGTGAGTTCTTGGATCCAACGGATTTCTTTTGGGATGAAGCAAATCAAAACATTGTCGTTCTTGATAATGGAAAGTTTATGCATTTTTATACTATCGAAGCTAATCAGCCTCATTTTATTAAAACAATTGAAATTCCTGAAAATATTCACCCATTTGAGGTTGCTATTATTAAACCTGATGATAAACTCGCTTTTATTTGTGGAAGTTGGAATCCAAATCTTTGTATTACAGATTACAATGGTCTCAATTTGAAATACTTTTTCCCCTACCTAAATAGGAATTTTTCGATTGAACTCAGAAATGGATTAAATGACAATAATGAAAATCTTTTATACCGAAAATATGCAAATGATACAATTTATCGTATTTCGGGAACAAATGTTGAACCATATAAATTTATTGATTTTCGTCACGATAAATCGTTTTCCGAATTGATTCAGTTGTCGGATAATGTACAATTACGAGTCTTAAAAGAAAGGCCCCTGATCAATTTATATTTCGAATGTGACAACAGTGTCTATTTAAAATATTCCATAAACGGTAAAGAGTTTTATTTATTTCGTAATAATTCTATGCAGCAATTTCATGTTAGTAAGATAAACATGAACAATGATCTTTATGGCTCGGAGAACTTATTATGTAAGGGGATTGATCCGATTACAAAATCATTTGTCTTTTCAGCTTCACCTATGAAAATTAGTTCAATACTTAATGAGAAACCTCAGTCGATAAATGCCAGATACCGGCATATACTTCAATCAATGAATCTTAATGAAACGGATAATACTATTATAGTACTTGCAAAATAATTTTATGAAATCACGATCATTATTATTTTCAACAATTGTAATGCTGCTATTGGCTAATATTTATCAAATATTAAATAACCAGACGTTACATCAACAAATAACCCGAAGTGAAAAGTTGGTAGATAGTACGATGAGATCTAACAGCCTGAGTTTTGAATTACGGGAAGAGTTCTTTCAGGCTCTGGCGCTGCAGAATCATAAGGTAGATTGCAATAGCACGGTAACTGATATTTACGGCAACAAAAGAGACCTTTCTGTTATAATTTCAGATAGTTCAAAACTTGTCCTGTATTTTAACGAGATTGGCTGTACATCTTGTAATATCAATAAAATTGATTTGGTGCTTGAGAATCTAAAGAAATCAGGCATTTCTGATTATTTAGTTCTTACTAATTATGAGAATTTTAATGAATTTACGTATGTAATTAATGCTACCAACTTAAATAAACAGAACTGTTATAATGCGAATATTGAGTTGAAAACAGGTAATTATAAATTTGACAAACTCTTATTGTTTGTTCTTGATGATTCATGCTGCATAAAATATCCATTTATCGTTAACGTGGAGAATTTATCTGAGATCATTACTTATTTCCATACTTTAGAGGTTATTAAAATCATCTGAGATGTTACTCTGTATTAAAAATAGTACCTTATTCATTCAAATATTATTTTTTGCTCTTATTTCTTGCAAAAGCAATTCCAACAATGTGAAATCTGAAGATTCCGGTGGAACTGGCCTTAATGCGATTTATAGTGATACCACACAGGTTTCGGCCACTGTTGTTGAAAAAGGTACATTCATCAAAGAAACCTGGTGCAACGGCAACCTGCAGGCCTGGTAAAAAGGCATTGTTTCAATTAAAACGCAAGGAATACAGTCCAAAAACAGAGAGAAAACTGTTCAACACTTACACAGTTGACACTCTTTTTATTATGTTTGCCCTGGTGGGATTGGCGCTTATTCTGTTAATAGCCTCATTTTTACCTGTAAATATCAAGCTTGCACTTAATTTATTAATGATTGTATGGCATTTTTCTATTTTTCTATTGCATTAAAAAAATCTTTTATAGCTTTGTGAATAATTTGAAAAACATATCAGACTAATTAATTATGAACAGTCTTTCGTTCAACTATATCAGACATCAATACGCCCCTGAAATACATAACCAGCTGATTTTCAGGTGGGGGGTTATATTTAATCAACGCACATGTTTCTAAGCACTTAATATTTCCTGCACATCCGCACCGGATAGTTGCGCAAGTGACGCGTTATTGCCTGCCGGTGAAGGATGTGCCACCGTGAAGTTGACAAATTGAATGGTGAATAAATGAATTATTATTTATCAAATACGAGTTTCCAATAAAAGGGACTGAAAGCACCTTATAACTTTTTCATTATTCTTAAAATATAATAAATCATGAAAAGAATTTGTATTACATTGCTAATTACTGCATTTCTCTCAATATTTTCCATACCATCTATAAGTTTTGGTTCAGCGAAAATATCACTATCGAATTTTATTCAACCTACCTATGCAAACATTACATGTCCAGCCGTAGGTCATAATTCAGGCGATTGTCACATAATGAAATCCGAAGCCGCGTTTGGTGGCGGAATTAGATGGTATTGCGAATGGACTGGATGCCAGGCAGACCATTGTAATGGTCTGACAGTATCTTTACTTAATCTTGCCGGAGCTTTGGGTAGTTAATAAATGCATAACTTATAATAGAACTGCAGTTTGTAAATTGCAGTTCTATTGTTGAATAATTTAGAAATATGAAAATAAAGCTAGTTTTTTCTTTCTTGATTAACCTTCTTTTATTAACGTCATGTAAAATAGACAATATAAAAGAAAATCCATTTACAATTGATGTTGACAATTATAAAAAAGATGCTGTGATGACAGATATTTTTAAGTCTGTAAAAGCTATAAATCTGGAACTTAACGAAAATTCGGTAATTGGGAATTGTAAAAAATATTTAATTTTCGATACAAGCTTGTTCATATTAGATATTTCTGATCATTCAATTGTAACCTTTAATTTAGAAGGTAAGTTTATTTCCCGATTAAAAAGAAAAGGGAAAGGGCCTAATGAATATCCTGAAATAAAAGATTTTGATATAAATCCCTTCGATACTACAATTGACATTATGACAAGTATTGGTTCGGTATACAGATTTCAATTTAATGGAGATTTCTATGATAAGTATAATGTGCCTGATACCAGAGCAGTTCATTATATTGCAAATTATTCAAAAGATCTTGTGGCATTTTATACAGATCTGGGTGGTGAACGGATAACGTTGTATTCGACTAGTGAGAACCGTATTGTACGAAGATTCCACGAACATCCGGAATATGCCATTGGAGTTGGATTGTCTCCATTTTACAAATATAGGGATAAGTTACTCCTTAGAGAGGCATTCGGCTCATACATTTATTGTTTAAATAGAACTAAATTGGAACAGTTTCATTCTTTTGATTTTGGTGGTAAGAGTATTGAACCGGAGGAGATAATGTCTTACGGCCCGGAAAAACTTTTAAAAGAATTCGCTACTCTTGAATTGGGAATGATGTATAAATTGTGGACAACAGAATCTGATGATTTTCTCATTAGTTCGTTCAAGTATAAATCAGATATTTTTACCTATATCTTAAACAAGAGAATTAACGTTGGAGTACTTATAAAGAAATTTAATAGTGGTTCCAGCTTTTTTTATAATCCCACTTTATATAATAACCACTTATATGCAGTAATCCCGGCAAATTATCTGAATATTTATATTACTGACGATGATAAAAAAGATTTTAAAATTTATAACCTAAATAGAATTAATGAATACAGCAATCCGGTTCTTCTTATTTCTGATTTAAAATAATAGAAAATGAATCTTAAAAGAACGCTCTTAGCATTACCAATATACATTATCTTTTTAGCAACTGCTGTAATAGACCCTGAATATGAATAAACGAACCAGGCTATTATTCTATATTTCTGTAATACTGTTAACAGGCTGTAATAGCAATAATAATGCTGATTTGGATAATAAAAAGGCCTTATCTGCAGGTAAAGTTTCAGATACCACATTATTAAAGTCAGATGTTGTTGTGAAGGGAGGTTTTACCTTCAAAACCTGGTGCAACGGCAACCTGCAGGCCTGGCATAAAGCCATTGTTTCAATTAAAACGCTAGGAATACAGCCCGAAAACAGAGAGAAAACTGTTCAACACTTACACAGTTGACACTCTTTTTATTATGTTTGCCCTGGTGGGATTGGCGCTTATTCTGTTAATGGCCTCATATTTACCTGTAAATATCAAGCTTGTGCTTAATTTATTAATGACTGTTTAGCTTTTTTTTATTTTTCTATTGCATTATATAAATTTCTTTTTTAGCTTTGTGAATAATTAGAAAAACATATCAGATAAATTTCTTTATGAACAGTCTTTCGTTCAATTATATCAGACATCAATTCGCCCCTGAAATACATAACCAGCTGATTTTCATGGGGGGGGGTATTATATCTAATCAACTCGCATGTTTCTAAGCACATAATATTTCCTGCACATCCACACCGGATAGTTGCGCAAGTGACGCGTTATTTCCTGCCGGTGAAGGATGTGCCTCCGTGATATCTGGATGCTCTTAAAACACTTTCTATCTAAAGATTAAATTTCAACCTCTAAAATTTGCAAAAAAAATGAAAAATATTGTTAAATACGTTTTGACGATTAATTTAATGATAATAACAATAGCAATATTTACCGTATATATAAGTCATGCCGACATAAATCCTGGCACTAAGACAATGAAATTTTATGGTAATGAAAGTGGAACAAAATACTGTTGCAAGGATAATGGAGACAGGTGCGATCCAAATGTTACACCAGCATGCCCTGAACACTAAATACAAATATTCTCAGAACAACCCGGTTATAATTGGGTTGTTCTAATCCTTTATTTTACATTACAGATTTATTTATTATAAAAACATTAAACTCATGAGAACTAAAAATTTTTTCTTACTAGGCTCAGTTTTATTTATTCTATCTTTTGCCGGATGTAAAGATCGAAGTCCACAATTACAACCAACTGTCATCCATTTGGACTTTACTCAAGTCAATAACAAAATTGGCATAAGTGAGATTTTCGACACAATCAATTTTATCAAGCTGGAGACTAACGACAGTTCATTAATTTCAGGAATAAACAGGATACATTGTTATAATGATTCAATATTTATAAGCACTCCGGATGACATCAAATTGTTCGATATAAATGGGAGATTCCTTTGCAACTATTCTTTCAAAGGTAAAGGTCCTGGAGAATACATTGAAGTTTCTGACTTTGTTCTCGATACCATAAACAAAAAATTAGAAATATTGGACATTGTAAATCAGAAGATTATAATTTACGATTTTGATGGGATCTTTTATAAAGAGTTTTACATAGGTAGATGGGTTCAAAGATACAGCTATCTGGATAATAATTGCAGAGTACTTTATAGTGGTAATGATTACCAGGAGAAAGGAAAAGATTCTAAAATCCGAATATTGATGAATTTTAAAACATTAGCTGATTACCTTCCAATCAATATTGCAAAATCAAAATACTTACATGTTGATAACACCACAAGCCTTTCCAGATTCGGGCAAGAAACAATATTAGCAGAACCATTCAGTGATACAGTATATCTAATATCAAAAAACAGTGTTGCTCCAAAGTACATTGTTGATCCTGGACCGCAAACTATTCCTAATAAGTTATTTGAGAATAATTTCAATACAATACTTGATTTCTTCACTTCTTTGAACAAAAATAATTATGTATATGGCATATTTAATTTTATTGAATCATCCAATCTCGCATATTTTAGATATTATCAGTGCGCTAAGCCTGAAAATGAGGCAAGGAACATACTATTTGACAAAAAAACAAAAGAAACAACCATATTTAGGAGCATCTTTGATGACAGATATCTATTGAACACGTATCTTAATCTTGAAGACTTTAAATTATTTAAACAGTCAAATGGATCTATCATTTTTGCAATGCCTGCTTATGTTTTTAAAGATAAATATGCAGACGCATATAATAAATCAGGAGAGCGCATTATGAGTTCAATAAAGGAAATAAATAGAAACATATCAAATGAAGACAATCACGTTCTGTTAATAACTCATTTAAAATAAAATGTTTAGTTAAAAGAATCGAATTTGATACATAAATAATTTATAGGCTGTATTCAATAAAAGCCATAATTAAGAAATGACAATGTTTTACAGAGATTTCAACAATAAACAAATATTAACCCAGTTGCATTTGTTGCTTGAATGTAGTTTGTAATATGGTAAACATGAAAATTATTCGAAGTTATTTTGTGCTGCTGACTATTGTAATAGTCTCTTGTTCTGAAAATAAGATAAGAAAGCTTCCAAATGTGGAGGTAATTAATATTGATATAAGAAAGTCTCAATCTTGTGATGGATGGAATGGGTTGATTAGTGATATTGATTTTATATGTCTGGAAACACCGGATTCAGGTTTGATAGACAGAATTAGCAATATTCAGATATCGGATAATGAAGATTTTTTAATAAGGTCGCAGAATCGGAAACTTATTCTGTTCGGGAAAAACGGTAAGTGTAAATATGTATTTAGTAAATATGGAAAAGGTATTAATGAACTTCCATTTGTAATGGATGGCTGCTTAATGCCCGAAGGTGATTTGTATGTTTTTGGTAGTCTTCAGTATTTGCAAATTGATTCTAAAAAAAAAGTAATAAGAAGCAAAAACCTTCCTGTTCAGAAGTGCTTTTCAATTTCAAATACTCCTGTTGACTGGTTTATTGATTCGCGTAAGAATTTTTATATGTGGTTTACATCTTACTCGGATATCCGGGATGAAGAAAAATATAGTCTGATTATTACAGATAGTGCAGGTGATATCTTGTCTAAGCGATTGAAATATAGTCATTATGCAGGTGGTGGCCAGGTGTTTTTTCAAAGTAATAAAGATATTCTGCTGGCTCCTCCTTTACTAAATGATACAATATACAAAGTTAGCAACTCCGATATCTTCCCTGCTTATAAAATCGATTTTGGAGCGAATAGTTATATTGCTGGATCTTATAAACCTCACATTTCTAATGATATAAATAATCCATATCACATTGATGCATTTTTTTCTGAAAATAAGATTTGCCATTCTATTTTAAGACCGGTAGAAAATAATAGATTTCTAGTTTTCAGGTTTAGCACTTCTGAAACTTATTTAACATGTATTTTTGATAAACTTAATAAAACTGTGAACCTGATTCGTTGTTTTGAACAAACTTCTGAAAGTGTTTTTACTCCGGGTCTTATTTTTGCTTCCTACAATAATAAATTTTTTTCGTTTGTCGATGCATGGAAGATACGGCAAATGCTTGATGAAAATCTAACCACTGCCCCGTTCCTTCAAGAACAGCGAAGGTTAGATTTGCTCAATAAGTTAAAAGACGTAAAAGAAACTGATAACCCGGTGTTGATGATTATAACCACAAAAAATCAGACAAATGAAGAAAGATAAGTATTCAATATCCATCCTGATAATACTTAATATTTCACTGATTAGTGCTTTGGTTTATTTCAGGCTCAATGCTGCAGCCACAGATAACTCGTATGCAAAAATGCATGAGGCCAATATGAACCAGTTAAAATACCAGAAAAATATCATGAAT